>CBIMJO010000143.1:0-11475 GCA_966244135.1 uncultured Actinocrispum sp.
CTCGCCTGGCTCGAGCACGAGCTCGGGCCGCGTGCGGCGTGCGACCCGACGCTGACGTTGAGCCAGGAACGCTGCTTGTGGCGGCCCCCAGCCTGCTCGACTCGAACTTCCGCCGGACGGTGGTCTACATCATCGACCATCGTGGGGAGGGGACTCTTGGGGTCGTGCTCAACCGTCCGAGTGACGTTCCCGTGCACGATGTGCTGCCGGCGTGGGGGCCGCATGTGAGTGAGCCGCAGGCTCTCTTCGTGGGCGGGCCGGTGGAGCAGAAGACCGCGCTCTGCCTGGCGGCGCTGCGGACCGGGGAGGACGCGGCCGGGCTCAGTGGGGTGATCAGTGTCCGCGGGCCGGTGGCGCTGGTCGATCTGGACGCGGATCCGGATCAGCTCGCGCCCAAGGTCAAGGGGCTGCGGGTGTTCGCCGGGTATGCCGGGTGGGATGTCGACCAGCTCGCCGGGGAGATCGAGCGGGGTGACTGGATCGTGGTGCCCGCGCTGCCCAACGACGTGCTGGCTTCACCCGATCAGGACTTGTGGGGGCGGGTGCTGCGGCGGCAGGGGATGCCGATCTCGCTACTCGCCACCCACCCCGGGGATGTCCGACTTAACTAGCTTCTTCACGCCGCAGGTGCCGCAGGCGCAGCCCGCGCACCCGGCGGGCAGCTCCGGCTCGGGTTCGGGGACTGCCAGGGCGGCCTTGTGCCCGAGCATGCCGCCCGCGCTGGCGATGGCGACCATGCCCACGGCGGCCACGATGCCCGCGATCAGCCCACCGGCCGGCAGCCCGAACGCGAGTACACCGCCCAGCACACCGACCAGGCCGGCGACCATGATCGGCAGCCCGGCCACCCGGTTGCCGATCCGGAACGTGTCGGCGTCGCGCAGGGTCGCGGCGGTGCGCACGCCGGCGAACCGGTTCACCGGCAGCCGCTCGGCCAGCCCGAGAAGGCCTAAAACCGCCACAATCGCCCCGAGAGCGGCGAGTACGGAAGCGAGGATCACGACACCGATGTTAGGTGTCGTGTCAGCTTCACCTGCCGGACACCCTCATTGGATGTGCTACACGCCATGTCGAAACGCCTCATCGCGGCCGCTGCTGCCGCCGCCGTCGCCGCGACCGGCCTGCTGGCCGCGCCCGCGTCGGCGGGCACCACGAACGTCCGCCTGCTCGGCGAGAAGATCATCCCCAAGGGACTCCTCTTCCAGGGCACCACCGTGGGCGGGCTGTCCGGGATCGACCGGGACCCGCGCACCGGTGAGTACGTCCTGATCAGCGACGACCGGTCGGCCATCAACCCGGCGCGGTTCTACACCGCCAAGATCGACGTCTCCGAGAACGGCGTCGGCGACGTCACCTTCACCTCGACCCACCCGTTCCTGCAGCCCGACGGCACCACGTACCCGAACGGCGGGGTCGACCCGGAGGACATCCGGGTGGACCCGTGGACCGGCCGGATCACCTGGAGCCAGGAGGGTGAGCGCAAGCCGGGCGTGCTGATCGACCCCTCGATCCGCACCGCGACCAGGGACGGCGAGTTCCGCAACGAGCTGCCGCTGCCCGCCAACGAGCACATGTCGGCCGAGGACACCGGTCCGCGGCAGAACCTGGTCCTCGAGGGGCTGTCCTACGCGGCCGCGGGCACGCTGGTGGTCAGCTCGGTCGAGTCGCCGCTGCTGCAGGACGGCCCGCTGCCCACCCCCGAGAAGGGCGCCCTGTCCCGGGTCACCGTCCAGGCCCGGACCGGCCAGATCCTCGCCCAGTACGCCTACCCGCAGGAGCCGGTCTTCGCCGTCCCGAACCCGCCGACCGCGGCCGCCGGCAACGGCGTCTCGGCGATGGTCGCCGCCGACCCGCTGGACCCGACCCGGTTCCTGCTGGTCGAACGGGCCTTCGTCACCGGCGCCGGCAACCGCGTGCGGATCTTCGAGGCCAGCACCGCGGGCGCGACCAACGTGCTGAACAAGAGTCTGGACAAGGCGAAACCCATGCACAAGCGCCTGCTCGCCGATCTCGCCGGCTTCAAACTGTCCACTGTGGACAACATTGAGGGGATCACCTGGGGGCCGCGGCTGCCCTCCGGGGAGCGCACGCTGCTGCTGGTCAGCGACGACAATTTCAGCGCCACGCAGGTCACGCAAATTGTCGCTTTGGCGGTCCGCTATCCTGAGTGACATGGGCACGGCCCGCCTGCTTCTTAGCCGGCCGCGCTGACCACATTCAGATAGGTTGGCGCGGCGACCCCTCATGCCCGATTCCGGGCTGAGGGGTTTCGCGTTGTTCGGGGCCGACAGGGAAGGACTCGCAAGATGAGCGAGAGTGCTGCGGAGGCGGTACCGGCGCACCGGTACACGGCCACGCTGGCTGGAGCGATCGAACGCCGTTGGCAGGAGTACTGGGAGGAGCACGGCTCCTACCACGCCCCCAACCCCGTCGGACCGCTCGCCGGACCGCTGCCCGCGGACAAGATGTTCGTCCAGGACATGTTCCCGTACCCGTCCGGCGCGGGCCTGCACGTCGGGCACCCGCTGGGCTTCATCGGCACGGACGTGTTCGCCCGGTACTACCGGATGCTGGGCCGCAACGTGCTGCACACGATGGGCTTCGACGCGTTCGGCCTGCCCGCCGAGCAGTACGCCATCCGCACCGGTCAGCACCCGCGCAAGACCACCGAGGACAACATCAACACCTACCTGCGGCAGATCCGCAGGCTGGGCCTGGGCCATGACGAGCGGCGCCGGATCTCCACCCTGGACCCGCAGTACTACCGCTGGACCCAGTGGATCTTCCTGCAGATCTACAACTCCTGGTACGACGAGCAGGCGGGCAGGGCCCGGCCGATCGCCGAGCTGGTGGCCGAGTTCGCGCAGGACAAGCGCCGCACGCCGGACGGCCGCAACTGGTGTGAGCTGACCGCGGGCGAGCAGCAGAACGTGCTGAACTCCTACCGCCTGGTCTACCTGTCGGACGCGCCGGTGAACTGGGTGCCCGGCCTGGGCACGGTGATCTCCAACGAGGAGGTCACCGCCGACGGCCGGTCCGAGCGCGGCAACTTCCCGGTGTTCCGCCGCAACCTGCGCCAGTGGATGATGCGCATCACCGCGTACGCCGACCGGCTGATCGACGACCTGGACCGGCTGGACTGGCCGGACAAGATCAAGGCGATGCAGCGCAACTGGATTGGGCGGTCGCACGGCGCCCGCGTCCGGTTCGCCACGGAGAGCACCGACATCGAGGTGTTCACCACCCGGCCGGACACGCTGTTCGGTGCCACGTACATGGTGCTGGCGCCGGAGCACCCGATGGTCGACTCGCTGGTGTCGGCGGAGTGGCCGTCCGATGTGGACAGTCGCTGGACCGGTGGCGCGGCCACGCCCGCGGAGGCCGTCGCGGCCTACCGCCGGGCCGCGTCGATGAAGTCCGAACTGGACCGTCAGGAGAACAAGGAGAAGACCGGCGTCTTCATCGGGGCGTACGCCACCAACCCGGTGAACGGCAAGCAGATCCCGGTCTTCATCGCCGACTACGTGCTGATGGGCTACGGCACCGGCGCGATCATGGCGGTGCCCGGCCAGGACACCCGCGACTGGGACTTCGCGACCGCGTTCGGCCTGCCGATCGTGCGCACCGTCCAGCCCAGCGAGGGTTTCGACGGCGACGCCTACACCGGCGAGGGCCCGGCGATCAACTCGGGCTTCCTGGACGGCATGGACATCGACGAGGCCAAGAAGACGATCATCGCCTGGCTGGAGGAGCACGAGCACGGCCGCGGCACCATCCAGTACAAGCTGCGCGACTGGCTGTTCTCCCGGCAGCGCTACTGGGGCGAGCCGTTCCCGATCGTCTACGACGAGGACGGCGTGGCCCACCCGCTGCCCGAGTCGATGCTGCCGCTGGAACTGCCCGAGGTGGACGACTACTCCCCGACCACCTCCGACCCGGAGGACGCGAACACCGACCCGTCGCCGCCGCTGTCGCGCGCGACCGAGTGGGTGAACGTCGAACTGGACCTGGGCAACGGCAAGCGCCGCTACCGCCGGGACACCAACACCATGCCGAACTGGGCCGGCTCCTGCTGGTACCAGCTGCGGTACGTGGACCCGACCAACTCGGAGCGGTTCGTCGACGAGGAGAACGAGCGCTACTGGCTGGGCCCGCACACCGAGCAGTTCGGCCCGCAGGACCCGGGCGGCGTCGACCTGTACATCGGCGGCGTCGAGCACGCGGTGCTGCACCTGCTGTACTCGCGGTTCTGGCAGAAGGTGCTGTTCGACCTGGGGCACGTGACCGGGCCGGAGCCCTACCGCAAGCTGTTCAACCAGGGCTACATCCAGGCGTACGCCTACCTGGACGCGCGCGGCCAGTACGTGCCCGCGGCCGAGGTCGTGGAGAAGGACGGCAAGTTCTTCTACGGCGACCAGGCGGTCACGCAGGTCTACGGCAAGATGGGCAAGACCGAGCAGAACGTGGTCACGCCCGACGAGATGTGCGAGAGCTACGGCGCGGACACGTTCCGGTTCTACGAGATGTCGATGGGCCCGATGGAGGTCTCCCGGCCCTGGGCGACCAAGGATGTCGTTGGCGCGCAACGGTTCCTGCAGCGGCTGTGGCGCAACGTGGTGGACGAGCACACCGGTGAGCTGCGGATCACCGACGCGGCGCCGACCGAGGAGGACCTGCGCCAGCTCAACCGCGCCATAGACGGGGTCCGTGAGGACTATGTGGCGATGCGGTTCAACACGGCCGGCGCCAAGCTGATCGAGCTGAACAACCACGTCACCAAGACCTACAGCGCCACCGAGGGCACGCCCCGCGCGCTGGCCGAGCCGCTGACGCTGATGCTGGCGCCGCTGGCCCCGCACATCGCCGAGGAGCTGTGGTCGCGGCTGGGCCACACCGAGTCGCTGGTCCACGGGCCGTTCCCGGTCGCCGACGAGAAGTACCTGGTCGACGACACCGTGGAGTACCCGGTCCAGGTCAACGGCAAGGTCCGGTCCCGCGTGGTGGTGCCGACGGCGGCCTCGCAGGACGAGGTCAAGGCGGCCGCGCTGGCCGACGAGAAGATCGTCGCCCTGACGAACGGGAACGAGCCCCGCAAGGTGATCGTCGTCCCCGGCCGTCTGGTCAACGTGGTGCTGTAGCTACTCGATCGCCGTCGTCATCGCGAGGGCTGTGTTGCGCACATCGGGATCGGTGTGCCGGCGCAGCCCTCGCAGCAGGTCACGCCACGGTTCCGGCCAGCCGAGCGCCCGGCCGTGCCGGTCCAGGATCGCGACCAGGAAGTGGCCGTCGGTGAGACCGCTCGCCGCGGCCACCAGGGCGTCCGCGTTGCGCGGCGTGGTCAGCACACGTCCCGCGTAGGACGCCATGAACGGCCGGTCGGCGACCAGCCGCTCGATGTCCCGCAGGTCGGCGAGCAGGTCCGGCGACTCGGTGTCGATGGTGCTGACCCGCAGGTTGATGGCCGCGCTGCGGACCTGGTCGTAGCCCAGCAGCTCGTCACTCACCCGGCGCATCGGCGGCCGGAACTGCGCGTAGTAGTTCCATCGCCTGGTCAGGAAGTAGATGAGCTGGCGGGCTCGTTGCTCGGCCGGCCGGTCGCGGTCCTCGTCGGCGTCCGAGGTGACGGGCAGCTCCAAGAGCGTGCGCAGCACGTCGATGACCGCTGCTTCGCCGGCTTCGGTGGTGCTCAGCTGTTCCAGGCCGTTTGCCGCCGCGCGCCAGGCCACGCGTTCCTCGAGGTTGGTGACCGTGGCGCTGAGCACCGCGATTGCCTCGGGATACCAATGGGTCCAGCTGCCCAACGCCGTCACCGCTTCGGTGCGGAGCCGGTCATCCGGTCCTTCGGCGACGCCGCGGATCAGCGCAGCCACGCCGGCCCGGTGGTCGTTGGGCACCGAGTACGGCTGCACGCGCAGGACCTGCATGCTGACCTCGCGCGGGCCGTTCACCGCTGCACGCAACAGCTCCCACGCGGCCGGATCGTCCAACCAGGACAGTGCCACGAAGGCCGTGGCCGCGCGGACATCGCGGTGCTGGTTCGGTACATCCCAGATCTGGCGCAGGATCTCCACCGCGCCGGGCAGCCGGAAGTCGCTGACCAGCCGGACCAGTTCCTTGCGGACCGTCACCCGGCCGCCCCGGGACAGGGCGTCGCGGAGTTTCGGCGTGAGGTGGCTCGGGGCGACCCGGCGGGCGCACCGGCGGATCGTGTACATCGACGTCAGTTCGGCCTGGCCGCGGTTGTCCGACAGGGCGCGTTCGAACAGCAGGTCCAGGGCCTCGTCCGGGTCGTCGGCATCCGGCAGCACCGCCAAAGCGGCCTGCGCGATCAGCTCGTCCGCGGAGTCGAGGTAGCGCAGGATGGTCCGCTTGGCCGGTCCGTGGATCGTGCCCAGGGTCCGCACGGCCCGGGCCCTGGTGTCCCTGGGCTGGGTCTCGCTGTCGGCCAGCGTCCCGACCAGCTCGGCGTACCGCTCCCGCTGCTCGGGCAGCCAGCGCCGGGTCGCCGTCAAACCCAGCGGGATCAGCCGGACCTGCTTGGGCGCGAACGTGCCCTCCGGGATCTCGCTGCCCAGCAGCACATCGAGCAGATCGGTCCGGGCGTACTGCAGCACCGCCATCACCGACGGCAGGAACACCGCGGTGGGGTCGAGGTCGAGGATCCGGGTGACCCGCTGGTTGCGGTGCCGTGGATCGTCGAGCAGCAGGGTGATCGCCTCGCGGGAGGCGTACTCCAGGCCCCACGGGATGGCCGTCCACAGCAGGTCCAGCAGCTCCGGCATGTCCCAGGCGCGCCGGCCGAACGTCCGGACGAGCGCGAAGGCCGGGTCGAAATCGACGTTCTCGGCCGCGGTGGTCACCATGTCCCGCAGGGCGGCGAACACCTCGCGTTCCTGGCCGCGGCGCAACCGCTGCCCGAACCGGCCGAGGCTGTACCAGCCCTCGCGGTTCCACCACTGCGCGAGGATCTCCAGCGCCATCGGCGAACCGTTGTGCACCAGCAGCTTCTCGCACACGCCGGCCAGCGCCTCGCCGGTCGGGCCGGAGAAGTCCCTGGCGTCGAAGGCATCCCTCGCGATCTCCGGCAGCTCGGCCGCCTCGCCGAGCGCCCGCGGGCTCGCCGCGGCAAGTGCCTGGATCGCGGTCCGGCGCACCGGGTCCTGCTCTCGCTTGAGCCGTTCGACCAGCCACGGCAACAGCTCGGTGAGCCGGAAGTCCTTGGCAGCACAGGAGATCAGCAGCGGATACCCGGCGGCGCGCTCGTCGGCCTCGCCGCTCTGCGTGACCTTGGTCAGGTCCTCTTTGGCTTCCTCGAACGGAAGGAACGACGTCAGCCAGCGAACCCGTTGCTCGTCACCGGTTTCCGCGGCGATCGCCCGCATCCGGCGAGCCTCGGCCACCCGGCGGGCCTTCGGCAGCAGGCGCAGCACGTCCTCCGGGATGTCCACCCGGGCCATGTTCCGGTCCGCGTGCACGGCGTCGAAGAACTCCGCTCGCCGCGACGGTGGCAGCGCGTGCAGCACCTGGACCAGGTTCTGGCGGCCGAGGAGGACCAGCTCGGGCGGGTTCGCCCGGGCGAGGGTCACGTAGGCGGGCCGGCCGAGCAGGCAGGTCCGGTGCTCCAGCAGACGGATGAACCGGGCGGCGTCGGTCCGGGCCAGGATCGTCGCGGACGGGACCGAGAACGGCAGCCGCTGGGCAGGACCGAACCGTTCGACCAGGTCCAGGACCCGGTCGGGGGCGTACTCGACCACCTTGTCGATGGCGTGGCCATAGCGCTGCCACCAGGCGTCGCGGGACTCCAGTTCGGCCAGCTCGGCGAACGCCCGGGTCAGCACCAGCTCCGGGTGACGCTTGGCGACCGCGGCCATTGACACCGCGTGTTCCAGGGCTGGCAGCTGGCGCTCCACAGTGGACGCACTGCACAACGGCAGCAGAGATGCGGCTTCGTGGACATCCGGCACGGCATCGAGCAGCGCTTCGGCCAAAGCGGACATGTGCTTCGAGCGGATCCGGCGGAACAGCCTGCGCCGCACGTCCATCGGCAGGTCCGGCAGCGTCGCCTTGACCAGCTCCGGATCGAGCCGGGGCAGGCTCGACGACGACACCACCCGCAGCTGCAACCCGACAACGCCCGAGGTCAGCGCCCGTTCCAGGGTCGGCAGGTGGTTGGCGACCTCGGCCAGGTCCAGCGCCAGCTCAGGGTCCTCGGACCAGACCGCCGCGATTTCCTCAGGGCTCGCGGACTCCGCGCGTTCGGTGATTTCGCGGCGACGGGTCACGTAGGACATGCGGCCATCCTGTCGGACCCGTCTACTCGATTGTCAGGCCCGCTTCCTGGACCAGACCGGCGAGCATGATCTCGAACAGGGCGTCCGTGTTGCTGACCACGAAAGGGAAGTGCTCGAACACCTCCAGCGCGACCTGCCCGTACAGCCGGATCCAGAACTGCAGCACCATGTACGCGGTGCCGATGCTGAACACGTCGTCCGGCACCTCCACCCCGGTCGCGGCAACCGTGGCCAGCATGTCGGCGCGGAAGTGCTCGAGGTCCGCGCGCATCACGTCGGGGACCTCGTCGTCGCTCGGCGGCTTGATCTGCTTGGTCATCAGCACCTTGCCGGCGACCGCCAGGAAGATCTGGCCGAACGGGTCCGACTTCAGCTCCGGCGTGCCGATCCCGGTCGGGTAGGCGAACACCATCGTGAACTCGCGCGGGTGCGCCAGCGCCCAGCGGCGGAACCCGCGGCAGATGGTGAGCACCTGGGTGACCGTGTCGGTCTCCGGGATCCCGGCCAGGTCGGCGGTCAGCTCCTCGGCTAGGTCCGCGCAGATGTCCATCCGCACGTGGTGCACGAGGTCCTCACGGGACGAGTAGTACCGGTACAGCGCCGGGGCGGTGATCCCCAGCTGGCGGGCGATCGCGCGCAGCGTGACCGCCTCCGGACCCTCGTTGACCAGCAGCGTTCGGGCCTGCTGGCGGATGTCCCGGTCCGTCGCGGCCCGCGCGCGTTCCCGACGTGTGGGCTCGCTCATACCTCACCCCATCTGGTGTAAACACCGTTAACCAACGCGTACCGTCGTCCCCAGAACAGTGAACGGTGTTTACGCAGTCCTCACTGTTCATGCAGACGCTAGTCAACAACTGGCGTTGTGCACCACCGAACGGGAGGAACCGGACGTGTTCAACAAGTGGGGTGCGGTGGCCTATCGCCGCCGGTGGACAGTGCTCATCGCCGTCCTGGTGCTCGCCGTGGTGGGTGGCGTGTGGGGACTCGGGGTGTTCGACCGGATGAAACAGGGCGGCTACTACGACGACTCCAGTCCGTCGGGGACCGCGACCAAGATCGCCGAACAGGTGCTGGGCCAGCGGCAACCCGACGTCGTCGTGGTCTACGACGCGGGGTCCGTCGACAACCCAGCGGTCGCTCAGAAGGTCCAAGCGGTGATCGCCGCCCTCCCCGGCGACGCCGTGACACAGAAGGCGAGCTACTGGGACACCCACAACCCCGCGCTGGCTGATCCTTCGAAGCGATACGGCCTGGTGACCCTCACCCTCACGGGCGATGAGAGCACCCGGTTGGGCGACTACGCGAAGGTCAAGGACCTGCTGAACGTCGACGGAGTGCCACACCAGGTCGCCGGATCCACGGCGATGGCCTACACGATCGCGGCCGAGTCCAAATCGGACCTCACCACGGCCGAGGCGATCTCGATGCCGGTGGTGCTGGTGCTGTTGCTGCTGATCTTCGGCAGCGTCGTGGCCGCCTTGCTGCCGGTGCTCGTCGGCGGGCTGGCGATCGCCGGGTCGCTCGGGGTGCTCAACGCCTTGTCGTATGCGGTGGACGTGAACAACTTCGCCATCAACGTGGCGACTCTCCTGGGTCTGGGCCTGGCGATCGACTACGGATTGTTCGCCGTCGGACGGTTCCGCGAGGAGTTGGCCGCAGGGCGGACTTCCGGCGAGGCCGCGCGGCGGACCGTGGCCACGGCCGGGCGGACCATCGCTTTCTCGGCGACCCTGCTGGTCATCGCGTTGGCCGGGTTGCTGGTGTTCCCGCTGCCGTTCCTCAAGTCGATGGCCTACGGCGGGATGTCCGCGGTCGCCATCGCCGCTTTGGTGTCGTTGACGCTGCTGCCTGCGCTGTTGGGGATCTTGGGTCCGCGCGTGGACAAACTTTCGCTGCCGTGGCGTCGTGATGGGGATCCGCGGTGGCTCGGCCGTGTCGGCAGCGCTGTGATGCGCAAGCCGTTGGCGTTCGCGCTGCCGATCGTGGCAGTGCTGGTGGTGCTCGCCGTTCCGTTCGGGTCCCTGCACTTCGGCGCGGTGACCGAGAAGCAGCTGCCGCCGGGCGACCCGACGCGGCAGGCCGTCGAGATGATCAGCACCAGCTTCCCCGCGATGAGCAGCAACGGCGCCGACGTCATCGTGCCTGGTCCGGACTACCTCGCTCGCGTGCAAGCGGTGCCCGGGGTCGCGCAGGCAACCGTCTTGGGCACCAAGGACAACCTGACCGTGGTGCACGCTTCGCTGGTCGGCGACCCGGTGAGCGACACCGCCCAGCACGCGATCTCCGGCCTGCGGGCGCTTGGGCCGGAGGTGCGGGTCGGTGGGTTCACCGCGCAGGTCATGGACGGCAACCAGGCGATTGTGGACAACATGCCGTTGATGATCGCGATCCTGGCCGGGGCGACGCTGCTGCTGATGTTCCTTGCGTTCGGGTCGGTGTTGTTGCCGATCAAGGCCGTGGTGATGAGCGCTCTGTCGCTGTCGGCCACCTACGGGGTCCTGGTGTTCGTGTTCCAGCTGGGGCATGGCGCCGGGCTGCTGAACATCACTCCGGAACCGCTGCAGGCCGGGATGTTCGTGCTGATCGGGGCGGTCGTGTTCGGACTGTCCACGGACTACGAGACGTTCCTGCTGTCCCGGATGATCGAGGCCCGGCACTCGGGCATGAGCACACCCGACGCGGTGCGCACCGGCCTGGTCCGGACCGGGCGGATGATCAGCGCGGCGGCGCTTTTGCTCATCGTCGTGACAGGCGCGTTCGCGATGTCCGGTCTTTCCATGATGAGGTTCGTCGGGGTGGGCATGATTGTCGCTCTCATTCTCGACGCGACCGTGGTCAGAATGCTGCTCGTGCCCGCCGTGCTGCGGCTGCTGGGCAATGCTGCTTGGTGGGCGCCCGGACCGCTCAAACGTTTGCAACAGCGTGCAGGAATCGGCGAGGTCCCGGCCAGCGAAAACCCCGTTAACCGGGAGGTCGAGCTGGTATAGCAAATAAATCCTGCTGATGGGATCTCCCTGGTGGGCCGCCTGGGCTGTAAATGTGCCGGCGGTGCCGATCGCCCCTGGATGGGCCCGCGGGCTACACGATCGGCAGCCAGAGTCGTAAATGTGCCGGCGGTGCCGATCGCGCGGGGGGCTACACGATCGGCACCGCCAGCACAGAAGCCCGGCTCACGGCCCCCAGG
>CBIMJO010000144.1:0-11463 GCA_966244135.1 uncultured Actinocrispum sp.
CGTGCCGGGCGTGGAGAACGTGCCGGTGTTGTCCTCGATCGTGTAGCCGATGCCCTTCACGTCGATCCAGGAGTCGGCCGAGTTCTCGCCGGTGATGCCCTGGCCGTTGAACGTGTTGCCGCGGATGACGCCGTTGAACGTGCCTTCCTTGACGTCGATCGGCTCGGCGGCGATGTTCGGGCCGATCCGGTTGCCGATCACCTGGACGCGGTCGGCCTTGTCGACACCGCCGGAGTTGCCGTGGCAGCCCCAGTTCGAGCCGGCCGATCCAATGTAGACACCTTCACCATAGCCCTTCTGCACCAGGCCGGTGTCGGTGATGGTCGAGTTGCGGATGATGCCGTCCGCGGAGGACTTCCGGAAGTGCACGGCCTCTTCCTCGACGTGGTGCACAGTCACGCCGTCGACCACCGTGTGGTGCGAGTTGTCGATCACGATGCCCTTCTTGGACTCCGCGACCGTGAACCCGGTCAGGTTCCAGTAGGGCGCGTTGTACAGCCACAAGCCGTACCCCGAGTCGTAGCCGGGCGCAGGGGCCGGGCAGTCCGGCGGGTCACCGGCCGGACCGTCGTTGATCAGGACCGCGGTCGCCGGGCCGCTCAATGTGATCGGCTGGGACGCCGTCCCGGCCTTGGTGGTAACGAAGGCACCGTGGTAAGTCCCGGTGGCCAGCCTGATCGTCTGTCCTGGCGTGGCGGCGGCCAGGGCGGCCTGGAGCTGAGCCGTGGTGGAAACATCCACAGTGGACCCTCCACCGCCGGAACCGGAGGTCGTGGCGCTGACCTGGTTGCTCGCCGGTGAGGTGTTGCCGGCGGCGTCCCGGGCACGGACGGTGAACGAGTAGGCGGTGTTCGAGGCGAGGCCGCTGACGGTCGCGGTGGTCCCGGCGACAGTCGCCGCCACCGTTCCGCCTTGCAGCACCTGGTAATCCGCGACGCCGACGTTGTCGGTCGCCGCGTTCCATTCCAGGGAAACGGAACTGGAAGTGACACCGGTGGAGCGCAGCGTGCTGGGCACGGTCGGCGGCTGGGTGTCGGCCGGCGGCGCCGCACCACAGGCCGCGCCGTTCAACGTGCAGTTCAGCGGGGTCCCCAGGCCGGATGCGTTGAAGCCGAAGTTCTTGTTCGCACCGGGCGCGATGACACCGTTGTGCGAGGCGTTGGTGAACTTGAAATGCTGGCCGGTCTGGGTCCGGTTCGAACTCCACGAGTTCGTCACCGTGGTCCCGGACGGCAGGTCGAACTCCAGCATCCAGCCGTTCGACGCGGTGTCACCCTTGTTGGTAATGGTGTAGGTCGCGCCATAGCCGCTGTCCCAGACAGATGTCTGCTTGAAGTCGGCGGTCAGGTTCGCCGCAGCCTGAGCCGCCGGAACCAGGCCCAACAGAAGTGTCAGCGCACCGGCCGAACACACAATCGCGCGTTTCATCCCACACTCCTGGTGGGCGCGTTCAGGCAGGTCAGAACCACAGGGAGCCTCCGAGGGCGGGTCGGACCGAAAGATGTGCGGCGGCTCACACCCAAGGGGTTTCTTTGTAGCTCACACGATGACCGGACGTCAATTCCTCCACATATGTGAAATAGGATCGAAAAATGGGGGGAGAGTTGACGAATTCAACAATTGTGCTGGTCAGACGGCAACTCGCCCGATCGATGGCTTGCCCGCCCCATGGCCGCAGAGGATGCTGTGCCGGTGAGCCGACCCACGCCTCCGCCGCTGCAGCCGATCGGTCCCCGAAGCTATGACGAGCAGACCCCGAATGCCTCCCGGATGTACGACTACTACCTGGGTGGCGCGCTGAACTTCGCGGCCGACCGGGACCTGGCGGAGCGGGCCAAGACGGTGCTGCCGGTGACGCCGGTGCTGGCCCGGCTCAACCGGTCCTGGCTGCGCCGGGTGGTGAACGTGTGCCTGGACGAGGGCATCGACCAGTTCCTGGACCTCGGTTCGGGCATCCCGACCGTGGGCAACGTGCACGAGATCGTCGAGCGGCGCGCCCCGGACGGTCGCGTGGTGTACGTCGACTACGACTCCACAGCGGTCTCGCATGCACAGAAGTTGTTGATCGGCAACGAGAACGCGACCATCCTGCACGCCGACATCCGCGACCCCGACTCGGTGCTGGGCTCGCCCGAGGTCGAGTCGCTGCTGGACTTCAGCCGCCCGATCGGCATGCTCATGGTCGGCATCATGCTGTACGTCGCCGACGAGTACGACCCGCGCGGCCTCATCGCCACCTACCGCGACCGCTGCGCGCCCGGCAGCCTGCTGCCCATGTCGATCATCTCCGCCGACATCGTGCAGCACCAGGACCCGGCGACCCATCGCCAGTTGCTGGACATGGTCAGCGTGTACGACGATGCCAGTGAACAGATCCACGTGCGCGGCTACGACGAGTTCGTGTCCTACTTCGACGGCATGGAGCTGCTGGAGCCAGGCGTGGTGATCCTGCCGGAGTGGCGCCCGGACGGCACCGCGGAGTACGACGCGACCAGTCCCGCGCGCTGGCTCGGTCTCGGCGGCATGGGACGGATCAGCGGGAGGACCGATGGGACTGCTTGACCAGGTGCGGGACGCGTTGCGCGACGGGGCGATCGAGGTCGTCGACCTGACCGCGCCACTGACCGCGGAGACGCCGATCCTCAAGCTGCCGGAACCGTTCCTCAACACGATCCCGTTCCGGCTGGAGGAGATCAGCCGGTACGACGCGGGCGGGCCGGCCTGGTACTGGAACAACATCCACACCGGCGAGCACACCGGGACGCACCTGGACGTGCCGGTGCACTGGGTGTCCGGAAAGGACGGTCACGACGTCTCCCAGGTGCCGCTGTCCACGTTGATCGCCCCGGCGGTGGTGCTGGACGTGTCCGACCGGGTCGCCGGGAACCCCGACTTCCTGGTGGAGATCGACGATGTGAAGGCGTGGCAGGACCTGCACGGGCCGCTGCCGGAGGGTGGCTGGCTGCTGGTGCGGACCGGGTGGGACGCCCGATCCGACACCGAGTCGGAGTTCCTCAACGAGGGCCGCAGCCCGGGCTGGTCGGCCTCGTGTGCGCGTTGGCTGGCCGAGGAATCACCGTTGACGGGCGTGGGCGTCGAGACCGTGGGCACGGACGCCGGTGCCGCGCACAGCTTCGACCCGCCGTTCCCGTGCCACAACTTCATGCTGGGCGCGGGCAAACACGGGCTGACCCAGCTGCGCAACCTCGCTCTACTCCCGCCGACCGGGGCGATGATCGTGGTGTCGCCATTGCCCATTGTGGGCGGTTCCGGCAGCCCGGTGCGGGTGCTGGCCCTGGTCGAGCGGTGAACGTCGCCGAGGCGGTCGGCCGGACGCTCGCCGAACTCGGGGTGGCGCAGGCGTTCGGGGTCGTCGGCAGCGGCAACTTCGAGGTGACGAACGCCTTGCGCGCGCACGGCGTGCCCTTTGTCGCGGCCCGGCACGAAGGCGGGGCCGCGACCATGGCCGACGCGTATGCCCGGGTGAGCGACCGGGTCACCGCGGTGACGCTGCACCAAGGGTGCGGGCTGACCAACGCGATGACGGGGATCACCGAGGCCGCGAAGAGCCGGACCCCGATGATCGTGCTGGCCGCGGACGTCCCGGCTGGTGCGACCGCCTCCAACTTCCGGATCGACCAGGACGCCGCCGTCACCGCGGTCGGCGCGATCTCGCGCCGGGTGACCTCCGCGGAGACAGTTGTCGAGGAAACCTTTGCAGCGGTGGAGACTGCGGTCCATGACCGGCGAACCGTTGTGCTGAACCTGCCCCTGGACATCCAAGCCCAACCGGCGGCATTGACCTCGGTACCCCCGCTGTCACCCCCGGTGATGCCTGCGCCCCAAGGGATCGAGGACCTCATCGAGGTGCTGGAGACCGCCGAACGGCCGGTGTTCATCGCCGGCCGGGGCGCTCGCGGAGCGGGTCCGGCCGTGGCGGAGCTGGCCGGGAAGGTGGGCGCGCTGCTGGCGACTTCGGCCGTGGCACATGGGTTGTTCCACGGCTCGCCGTGGAACCTGGGGATCTCTGGCGGGTTCGCCACTCCGCTGGCGGCTTCGCTGATCGCCGACGCCGACGTCGTTGTGGCGTGGGGATGTTCACTGACGAAGTGGACCACCCGGCAGGGCCGCCTGCTGGCGGACAAAGTCATCGTCCAGGTCGACCTCGACCCGCAGTCACCGGACGCGAAACACCGGATCCACGGCGATGCCGGTGAGGTCGCCCGGCTGGTGGCCGACGTCGTGCCATCGCGCAGCGGGTATCGCACCGAGGAACTGCGGGCGTGGCTCGCCGGTCCACAGTGGGCATACGACGATCTGTCCACTTCGAACACCATCGACCCGCGCACGCTGACCATCAGGCTGGACGAACTGCTGCCACGGGACCGGATCGTGGCCGTCGACTCGGGCAACTTCATGGGCTACCCGGCCGCACACCTGTCCGTGCCGGACCAGTA
The DNA here is from genome assembly GCA_966244135.1 of uncultured Actinocrispum sp. Taxonomy (GTDB): domain Bacteria; phylum Actinomycetota; class Actinomycetes; order Mycobacteriales; family Pseudonocardiaceae; genus Kibdelosporangium. The sequence goes on from CBIMJO010000144.1 coordinate 4,458, forward strand.
CGGGTTCTGCTTCACCCAGGCGTTCCAGTCGATCGGGCTCGGCCTGGCCACCGGGATCGGCGCGGCGCTGGCCCGGCCGGACCGGCTGCCGGTGGCCGCGGTCGGCGACGGTGGGTTCCTGATGAGCATCGCCGAGCTGGAAACCGTTGCCCGCCTGGAGCTTCCGCTGGTCATCGTGGTGTACAACGACAACGCGTACGGCGCCGAGGTGCACCACTTCGGCGACGCGGACATGACCGCGGTGTCCTTTCCGGACACTGACATCGCCGCGATCGCCCGTGGCTACGGCTGTCACGGGCTGACCGTGCGGACCGTCGAGGACCTCAACGACCTCGTGCTCGACGGCCGGCCGGTGGTGATCGACGCCAAGATCGCCAGCGACGGCGGCTCCTGGTGGCTGCAGGACGCGTTCTCCTAACGGTCTTCCAGCAACGGCCGCCCCGGGTTCCACGACGTGCCATCGCGTTCGTCCTGGCGTTTGCGCGCGATCGCCGACAACGCTTCCAGCACAACGCGGTTGGCCAGCGCGGCGGTGATGTCGGCGTGGTCGTAGGGCGGGCTGACCTCGACCACGTCGATGCCCACCACCGGGAGTTCCAGGCAGATCCGGCGAACCGAGTCGAGCAGTTCGCGGGCGCTCAGGCCACCCGGCTCGGGTGTTCCGGTGCCGGGCGCGTGCCCGGGGTCGCACACGTCGATGTCGACCGACAGGAACACGCCATCGCAGTCGTCGGTGGCGTTGGCGAACGCCTCGGTCAGGCACTCGGTCAGGCCGCGGCTGACGATCTCGGTCATCTCGTACGAGCGCATCCCCTGGTCGGCCATCCACTTCAGGGTCTGCGGGCCGGGCCAGTACCCGCGCAGGCCGATCTGCAGGAACCGGTCGCCGCGCAACGCCCGCGACTCGATCAGCCGCCGCATCGGCGCGCCATGTCCCCACAGGGAGCCGAACTCGATGTCCCCGGTGTCGGCGTGCGCGTCGAAATGCAGCATGGACACGCGGCCCGCGCCCAGCACATCGGCCACCCCGGACGCGTCGGCGAACGCGATCGCGTGGTCGCCGCCCAGGATCAGCGGGATCACTCCGGCGCCGGTCACCTTCGCGACCGCGGCCCGCAGGTCGGCCAGGGATTTCGCGGCGTCGCCGGAGAACATCTCGACGTCCCCGGCGTCGTACACCTTCAGGTCGGTGAGCGCGTCGGTGCGCAGCGCGAGGCTCGGCCGGGAACCGTCCTGCGGCAGGTAGTCCGTGGTGCGGATGGCCTGTGGCCCGAACCTGGTGCCGGGGCGGTGGGAAGTGCCGCCGTCGAAGGGGGCTCCGAGGATGACGACGTCGGCGTCCGCGTAGCTGGACGGCTCGTCGATGTCGCACCTGGGCACGCCCAGGAACGTTACGTCTGGCCCAAATTGAGCACCGTATCGCGCCATGACCTGGCATCCTAGCGGCGTGCTGGACGTCGAGGGGTTGAAACGGGACGCGTTCACGGTGCGGTCGGCGGTGGACGCCGCCCGCTCGGGGCTGGTCGACCGCGAGCTGATCGCCGAGGTTGTGCTGTTGTGCGCGGTCGCGGGCGAGCACCTGCTGGTGGTGGGCGCACCGGGCACGGCCAAGTCGGAGGCGGTCCGGCGGACCGCGGCGCAGCTCGGTGGGCGCTACTTCGAGTACATCCTCGGCCGGTTCACCGAGCCGAACGAGATCTTCGGCCCGGTCGACCTGCGCCGGCTGCGCGAGGGCGTGGTCGAGGTGGAGACCGCGGGAATGCTGCCCGAGGCCGACATCGCGTTCCTGGACGAGGTGTTCCTGGGGTCGACGGCCATCCTGAACACGTTGCTGGGCGTGCTGAACGAGCGCACGTTCCGGCGGGGCGGCACCAATCTCGCTGTGCCGCTGCGGATCTGCGTGGGCGCGACGAACACGCTGCCCGAGGATCCCGCGCTGGCCGCGTTCGCCGACCGGTTCCTGGCCCGGTTGTTCGTGGCCCCGGTCGCGGACGCGCGGCTGGAGGAACTGCTGGAGACCGGCTGGCAGCCGGCCGCCACCGCGCCTGCCGAGGCTCTGCTTCCTGCAGTTGACAGGTTGGCCAGCGCTGCTCGCTCGGTATCCCTCGCTGCCGTCGTACCGTTGGTGGCGACTGCCATTCGCCGCCTTCGCGATGCGGGTATTCCGCTCACCGACCGGCGGGCCGTTCGCGCGCAACGACTCATCGCCGCAGCCACTGTCCTCGATGGACGGACCGACGCCACCACCTCGGACCTGTGGGTTCTGCCGATCGTGGCGCCGACCTCGGACGCCCAGGTACTGGCCCGGGAGGTACTCGGCGATCTGCTGACGACAGCGCACAATTCGAGCCTGTTGTACGCGGCCGAGGAGTTCTCCGACGGTCCGCAGGCGCGCGCTCGCCGTCTGGTCGAGACCAGTGAGAAGCTGCTGGCCACGGTGGTCGAGCCCCTTGTCTCGGACGACCGGCTGCGGGTCGAGGCCACGCTGCGCGAGATCGACGCCACGCTCGCCGAGGACCAGATGTCCGAGCCGGTCCGTTCGGTGCGGGACCGCCTGATCGGCGTCCTCAGACCATGATCACCTGGTCCCACCGCGAGCCGCCGCTGCCTGCGGTGGCCGTGGCCGGTACATCCGCGCTTTACGCCGTAGCAAAGGCATCTCTTGCACGCGGTGTGTCGTTGCGGGCCGCAGTTGGCGATGACTGGATCCTCGTGCTGGGCGAGGACCTGCCGTGGGCCGCCGATGTGACGTACTTGGGTTGGGACGGCGGCGTTCTCGTGCCCACGACGTTGCGGCCATCAGTGCCCGGTGGGGTTCTTCGCGCTGCCTTGGGGCCTGCGGTGCTGGCCGTCCTTCCTGGGCGGATCCTCAGCGGCGCGATGCCGGTCCGGAAGGCCGTGCTGCTGTGATCCTGCCTCCCGCACTGGCGCCCTGGAGCGCCGCCTTGTCCACATTGGACGCTCAGCCACTGGTCGCGCTCGGTCCGTTGCTGCGCGGCCTGGACTCCCTCATCGCCCGGCACAGCGCCACCGATCACTCGGGTGACATCCTCGACGGCTACAGCGGGATCACCAGCCGTGGCCTGCCCGAGCGGATCCTGGCCTCGGAATGGGCGCTCGCGGACGAGCTGCCGCTGGAGTTCCTGCGCCGTGCGGCCGGGAACGAGTTGCTGCACACCGCGCCCGCGTACCTCGCCGAACGCAAACGCGGCCGGGTTGCGGTTCTCGTTGACACCGGGCCGGATCAGATCGGCGCCGGGCGGCTGGTTCAGCTCGCCGCACTGATCGTGTTCCACCGGCGAGCGGAGGCTCGGGGGGCGGATCTCGTCGTGGGTGTGCTCGGCACCAAAGCCGGCTCCTGGCACGGCGGTGACTTGGCGAAGCTGCTGCCCATCTGGCTGACATCCCGGCGCAGCACCGAGCCGGCACCAGACGACGTCGCCGAGTGGACGGAGGGCGTGCCCGCGGACGACGAGATATGGCTGCTTACCGGCCCTCGGCTGGCGCGGAAGCTGCCTGGGCGCAAGCACACGCTCGTCAGCACCGAGGCCGCGTGGGATTCTCGCGGCGTGACTGCGGTTCAGGTGAGCTTGGCGGAGACCACGACGACGTTGGCGTTGCCGGACCAGCATACGGCGGTCCGGACGTTGCGGGGCGCGGCTTTCCGGTCGACGAAACAGCAGGTCGCCACGCCGGCGGGGGTGCACGATCCGTTGTTCTCGGGCAACGGGCCGCAGCTGATCACCCGCGGCCGCACCAACCGTGAGCTGTACACGATGCATGTCCCTGGCAAGCCACGGGACGAAGTCAAGGTGCGCCGCCACGAACTGCCCGGTCCCGTGGTGGCGGCCGCGTACCTGGGCGGGCGCCTGGTCACCCTGGTGCGCGTCGGCGCCGAGCTGCACGCGCACGTCATCGGCAGGAAACTGGCCCGGCTGGACCGGCTCGTGATCCCGGCGCACAAGTTCGACCCAGGACCGGGTCCGTTGAAGCCGTTGTACTTCGCCGACGGGAACCTGCTCATCGAGGATTTCGACCTTTGGTGGGAGCTTTCCGCCGACCGGGGCGCCGTAGCGGTGAACGTGCTCGGCGTCGGCCCCGGTCCGCAGTTCGACCGGCCGAACATCGCCCGCTGGGTGGGGAAGTCGATGGTGGTCCACGGCATGCCCACACGTGCCGACGGTCACATCATCTTCGGCTACGACGAGATGTGGGCGTGGTCGCGTGACGGTCTGCAGTGGACGGTGCACTCCCGCAGCGGGCTGCCCAAGGAGATCCTGGTCCCCGAAGGCAACCGGGTGATCGGGCTGCAGTGGCTGGACAGCGTGCCGACGCTGATCACCTTGTCCGCCAGCGGGCTGATCGTGCGTGCGCACACGGTGTTCAAGGAGCGGACGCTGACCAAGTGGTCGGGTGGCACCGCGCCGCCCGCACTGCATCCGACCCGGCCGTTCATCGCCGTGCAGCGCGGCCCCGGAGCGATCGACGTGGGCAACATCCGCACTGGCATGACCGTGCTGTCGCTGCGAGGTGAGCCGTGATCTTCCGCGGTTCGGTCAGCGCGACCGCGTTCCTGTTCGATCCCTCGGTGATCGGCACCGACGAGGCTCGCCGGCGCGTGCTGGAATGGTGGACCGAGGGCGTGTCTGTCCACTTGGTACCCGACGGGACCTGGTTGCTGGCACTCAAGACTCCGGTGACCGTCCGCGCCGAGCACGCTCCTGGGCTGCCGCTAACGGCTTCTGGTGTCGTGACCATCCCCATCGCAGGTGTGGATCACGAGTACGAGGTGGACTCGTTGCCGCCGCTGGACGTGACCGGGTGGGTGGACGTGAGTTCCTTCGCCGTGCATCGGTTGACCCCGGCCGACGCTCCGCCGCCGGAGCCGGTCGTTCCGGTGTCGGCGATCCCGGCTGTGCGGGAACAACGCCGGACCACAGCCGCTTCGGAGGAGTCACCGGGGAGCGGGCTGTGGTTCACTCTTGTGCGGATCTTCACGCGTGCGTCCTACGAACGGTACCTGGACCGGCTGACGAAGTTGTTCCGGCAGAAGGAATGGGACGACGCGCTGCGGCAGGCGATCTCGATCGGCGGCTCCGGTGGCTCTGGCACGCCCGGGTTCCGGATGCCCAAGCCTCGATCGGGTCCGTTGCGGCCGACGCCTTTCCGGCGCTCGGGCGGCCGGGTGATCGCCGGAACCCAGGACGACCGGCACCGGCTGGCCGAGCTGTACCTGACGGCCGCGACCGAACTGGAGAAGGCGGGCCGGATCGAGGAGGCCGCGTTCGTCCACGCCGACCTGCGCAACGATCCCCTGCGCGCGGCCACTTTGCTCGCCGAGCCCGGGATGTACGCGTTGGCCGCGGAACTCGCCGAAGGCCGTGACCTGGCCGCGGACCTGATCGTGCGGTTGTGGTGGCGGGCCGGGAACCGGGCGCGCGCCGTCGATGTCGCCCGGGTACGTGGCGCGTTCGCGACCGCGATCCAGTATCTGTCTAAAGTAGACATAACGGCCGCGCGCACCTTAAGACGGGAGTGGATCTCCGACCGGCAGCGCGCCGGGGATCACCTGGGCGCAGTGGGCGCGGCCTGGCCGGATCCCGAGTCGCGGTCGCTGGTCGAGGAGAACGTCCGGGGCGGGATGGCGCTGGGTGGCCCTGGCGCGGCTCAGTTGCTGGCCTATCTCGTGGCCGAGTGGCCTTCGGAGGCAACACTGGCCGATGCACTGTCCGTTGTGGAGAGTGACTCGCTGGCGTTGACACGGGAACGGTTCGTCACCGCGCTGACTTCGGTGGCGGTGCGGGACCCGGCGATGGACCGCCGGCTGTGCACGGCCGCGATCCGGGCCATGCACCGGGACAGCAATCCCGTGCTGGTACGCAAGCTCACCGATCGCAGCGATCCCTTGGTGGTCGCCGACCTGCCGCCGGTCACTTCCGCACAACGAGACTCTCCCGTGGAGATCCACGCTCCCGTCGAACCGGGCCCGCTGCCGGTGTTCGACGCGGTCCGGCTGGGCGGTGGCTCGCTTCTGGTGGCGCACGGGGACTCTGGGGTTCGGCTGCTCACGCCGGACGGCCGGGTCCGGGCTCAGTGGGCCGTTCCCGCGCACCAGTTCGTCGTGGCCGACCACGGCGGGAGCGTCCTGCTGGTGGCCCATTACGCCGCGATCCGCGAGGTCCACCGGCTGGATGTGGCTTCCCTCAAGGTCACCCGCTGGACCACGTTGACCCACACGGAGTTCCTGCCCTCGTACGACGGGAGCGTCGCGTTCGTCCTCGATGGCGATGGGCTCGCTGTTCTGGACACGCTCAGCCCATCGCCGCGGGTGGTGTGGCGTGAACTGAGCCGGACCGACACCGTGCACGACATCGTCCGCAGCCCGTCCAGCCTGGCCGCCATCGTCAACGCCGAGCTGTGGCGGTGGGACCTGCCGTCGATGATGTTGCGCCAGCGGACCCGGATCGAGTCCCTCCCCGGCCCGCTGACCGCCACCGGGTTCTTCCATGATGTCGCCGAGGAAGCCCTGGTCAGCGGCTCGCTGATCGCCATCCACGACGGCTCGGACACCTACGTGCACAAGGCCCAGGCCCGGCTCGCGGTGACCTTCGACAACCTGGTCCCGGCCGGTTTCCGCGCCCACGCGGACACCGTGACGGTCTGGGACGCCGCCGGCCGGGTCCTCAGCGCCACCCTCTGACTCACCAGCTCGACTTGCGGACGCCGGGGAGCTCGCCGTTGTGGATCATCCCGCGCACGCGGACCCGCGACAGGCCGAACGCGCGGAGGTAGCCGCGGGGGCGGCCGTCGACGGCGTCCCGGTTGCGCAGGCGGGTGGCGCTGGCGTCCCGCGGCTGGTTGCGCAGTTCACGCTGGGCCTCGGCCCGCCTCCCGGGATCCGTGCGGATGACCTCCTTCAGCTCCGCCCGCCGCGCCGCGTACCGGGCCACGACCTCCCGGCGCTGCTCGTTCCTGGCGATCTTCGACTTCTTGGCCACGATCACTC
>CBIMJO010000145.1:0-11402 GCA_966244135.1 uncultured Actinocrispum sp.
ATCAGGCGTCGGGTGGAGTGGCGGATGGCGCTGCCGCGGGGAGGTCGCGCAGAGTCCGGGCGGCACGGACTGCCAGCGGCACGGCGACGATCAGCACAGCGACGATTTCCAGAACAGCCGCGGTGATCAGCGGATCGCGTTCCGGAACAGCGGTGTACTGGAGATCGTCCAGCAGGGTCGCCGCCCGCAGAACCAGTGCGGTCAGAGCGAGGAGCACGAGCGCGGTCGGCCAGGACGGACTGCCCCAGGTAGGGGCGAGCTGGTAGGCCAGGGCGGCGCCGAATACCGCGGCGCAGGCCAGAGCGGGCCAATCCACGAGAATCCCGCTGCCGGGATACTGCGTGAGCAGTAGCACGAAGGTGACCAGGACGGTGCCGACCGGCAGCGCGATCAGCCAGGGCCTGGGCTGTACCGGTGGGGCCTGCTGGTGGAACGCGGCCAGCGCGATCACCGGCACGGCGGCCACCAGCAGCCCGGCTGTGTGGGAGACGAGGTGTGCCCCGCCGGTGGCTGCCAAGTCGATCCCGGTGGTGGTCACGAACACCACGAGCGACGCCCCGGCGAGCCCTCGCGCCTGGCGCCGGTACCCGAGCACCAGCGCCAGGTAGGCCGCCACCCAGCCCAGCCCGGCCAGCGACCACATCATGGCGTTCTGGTCGAGTGCGCCGTCCGCCAACCACAGCAGCGCTCCCAGTCCGGCCAGGGCGTTCACCGCGTGGGTGAGCATGCCCGCCAGCGCCACCCGGCGCACCGCCTCGCCCCAGGCCAGCGAGCGAGGCGGGGCACCGGCTCCGCCCAGGCGCAGCCGCACCGCCAGTCCCACGATGCTGGCCACTTCGGCGAAGTCCGGGCGGCCGTACTCGGCGACGAACTCCGCGTCCTCGGGATCCGCCGGCAGCGCACCGGCCAGGAAGGCGGCGACCATGTCGTCCTCCCATGCCTGCCGGTAGAAGCCAGGCAGTAATCGCAGCAGCCGCCGGTAGCGCCGCTCCAACTCGATCATGCCGAACCCCCGGCGGTCCCTGGTCGCCACGCCTGCAACCGTTTCGTGGCGGCCCGCGCGTTCGCCGCCTGCCGCGCCGCCTCGACGGCCAGCGCGTCACGTCCCCGCTCGGTCAGCCGGTAATAACGGCGCAACCGGCCATTCGCGATCTCTTCCCGGTCCGGCTCGACCAGGCCATCGGCGACCAGCCGGTCCAGCACGCCGTACAGGGTGCCGACTTTCAGCTGTACCCGGCCATCCGACAGGTCGGCCACATCACCCACGATCCCGTAGCCATGACGCGGCTGGCCCACCAACGCCGTGAGCACGAAAAACGCCTGCTCACTCATCGCTCGACTGGTCATACGGCATAATATATCGCAAGCCGATATATGCGGTAAACCTGAGTATGTACTGGTGTTGGTTTACAACGCGAGAGGGAGACGCTACGGTCGGACACTGGGAGCGCTCCCAGAAAGTCTCTGCCCCTGCCGCCGGAGGCATCCCATGTGGACAATGCTGTCTCGGGTTCTGTCGATCTTGCTCTTCGCCGGAGCGCTGGCTGTGCCTGCGTCCGCCGATCCTGTTGGCGCTGCGGCGGTCAACTACGGTGAGGCGCTGCAGAAGGCGATCTGGTTCTACGATGCCCAGCGGTCGGGCCGGCTGCCGGCGGCCAACAGGGTGTCGTGGCGGGGCGATTCCGCGTTGACCGACGGGCAGGACGCCGGGGTCGATCTGACCGGCGGTTTCTACGACGCGGGCGACCACGTGAAGTTCGGCCTGCCGTTCGAGTTCAGCATGACCATGCTCGCCTGGGGCGTGGTGGACGATCAGGCCGCCTACCAGCGTTCCGGTCAGTTGCCGTTCATCACCTCGAACCTGAGGTGGGGCGCGGATTGGCTGGTCAAGGCGCATCCGCAGCCGAACGTGCTGTATGGCCAGGTGGGCAAGGGCGACGAGGACCACCGGTGGTGGGGCCCGGCCGAGACGATGACGATGCCCCGCCCGTCCTACAAGATCACGGCTTCCTGCCCGGGCTCGGACCTGGCCGGTGAAGCCGCCGCCCAGCTCGCGGCGACCTCGATGGTGTTCAAGGCCGACGATCCCGGTTATGCCGCAACGTTGCTGACGCACGCCAAGCAGCTCTACACGTTCGCGGACACCTACCGAGGCGCGTACTCCAACTGCATCACCGACGCGCAGAACTTCTACCGCTCGTGGAGCGGCTACCAGGACGAGCTGGTGTGGGGCGCGATCTGGCTCTATCGCGCGACCGGCGACGCCGCCTACCTGGCCAAAGCCGAGGCGGAGTACCCGAAGTTGTCGACCGAACCGCAGAGCAGCACGCGGTCCTACAAGTGGACCATCGCCTGGGACGACAAATCCTATGGTGCGTACGCATTGCTGGCCCGCCTGACGGGGAAGCAGACCTACATCGACGACACCAACCGGTGGCTGGACTACTGGACAGTCGGCGTCAACGGGCAACGGGTGCCGTATTCGCCCGGTGGGCAGGCGGTGCTCGACTCGTGGGGATCTCTGCGCTACGCCGCCAACACGGCATTCGTGGCACTGACCTACAGCGACTGGCTCAGGACCACGGATTCCGCACGTGCCACCAGGTACCACGACTTCGGGGTCCGGCAGATCGGCTACGCGCTGGGCGACAACCCGCGGAAATCCAGTTATATGGTCGGATTCGGCGCCACCCCACCACGCAACCCGCATCACCGCACCGCGCACGGCTCATGGTCGGACAACATCAACGAACCGGCCACCAGCAGGCACGTGCTCTACGGCGCCCTGGTCGGCGGGCCGACTGGTCCCAACGACGCATACACCGACGACCGCACGAACTACACCATGAACGAGGTCGCGCTGGACTACAACGCTGGTTTCACCAGCGCACTGGCCCGGCTCTACGGCGAGTACGGCGGCACGCCCCTCGGGACATTCCCGCAGCCGGAAACCCCTGACGGCCCGGAGATCCTCGCCCAGGGCGCGCTCAACCAGCCGGACGGGCCGAACTTCACCGAGGTGAAAGCCTTCGTGCTGAACAAATCGGCCTGGCCGGCGCGCACCTTCACCGGGTCGCTGCGCTACTACTTCACCCTCGACGGCGCCACGACACCCGGCCAGATCTCGGTGACATCGCCGTACAACCAGTGCGGAACGCCTGCCGTCAAACAGCTTTCCGGCGCGGTGTACTACGTCGAAGTCGGCTGTTCGACCGGTATCGCGCCGGGCGGGCAGTCCCGCTACCGCAAGGAGATCCAGTTCCGGATCGCCAGCTCGGGCACCTGGGACCCGGCCAACGACTGGTCCCGGACGGGACTGGCGTCCAGTGGCGCGGCCCCGGTGACCAGCGACCGTCTCACTCTCATGCAGGGCGCCACCGCCATCTGGGGCACTCCACCCCGCTGACCCTGAGGGCTCCTCCGGACGAACGTGAGATACGGGCCGGACGAACGTGAGACACGCGGAGGCTTTGGCTGGGAGCGCTCCCAGAATGGCTACATGGAGGTGGGCATGATCTGGCGGTTGTTCCGGGCGATGATGATCGGGGTGCTGCTGGCGGCATTCGCCGTGGTGGTGCCGCACCAGGCCGGTGCCGCCGCACCGGCGCGGATCATGGCGCTCGGCGACTCGATCACCGGATCGCCCGGCTGCTGGCGGGCCCTGCTCTGGCAGATGCTGCCGGCTGCCAAGGTCGACTTCGTCGGCACGCTGCCCCCGCAGGGCTGCGGCTTCACCTACGACGGCGAGAACGAGGGCCACGGCGGCTTCCTGGCGACCGGGATCGTGCGGGACAACCAGCTTCCCGGCTGGCTGTCGGCCACCCGGCCGGACATCGTCCTGATGCACCTGGGCACCAACGATGTCTGGAACAACATCCCGGCGAGCACGATCCTCGACGCCTACACGACCTTGCTCGGCCAGATGCGCGCGAGCAACCCGGCCACCAAGCTCATCGTCGCCCAGATCATTCCGATGAACCCGGCCAACTGCGCCGCGTGCGGCCAGCGCGTGGTCGCCCTGAACAACGCCATCCCCGCATGGGCTCAGGCGCACAGCACCACGGCCTCGCCGATCACCGTGGTCGACCAATGGACCGGTTTCGACACGGCGGCGGACACCACCGATGGCGTGCACCCCAACAGCTCCACCGGTATCCAGAAGATGGCAGGCCGATGGTATCCCGCGCTGGTCGCCGCCCTGCCGCGCTCCGACGCCGGCGGTCTGCGGGTCAGCGGCACCCGGATCACCGAGGCGAACGGTGCCGCGTTCGTCATGCGCGGCGTCAACCACGCACACGTCTGGTATCCCAGCCAGACCAGCTCGTTCGCGAACATCAAGTCCTTCGGCGCCAACACGATCCGCGTGGTGCTCGGCAGCGGTCAGCGCTGGGGGCCGACCTCAGCCACCGAGGTCACCAACGTGATCTCGCTGTGCAAGCAGTCCCGGCTGATCTGCGTGCTGGAAGTCCATGACACCACCGGTTTCGGCGAGGAGGGCGCGGCCGCGAGCCTCGACCAGGCGGCCACCTACTGGATCAGCGTCGCGAACGCCTTGCAGGGCCAGGAAGACTACGTCGTGATCAACCTCGGCAACGAGCCGTTCGGCAACAACCAGCAGGTGAGCGCGACCTGGGCGAGCGCCACGACCAGCGCGATCGGCCGGCTGCGCGCCGCGGGCCTGCGGCACCTGCTGATGGCCGACGCGCCCATGTGGGGCCAGGACTGGCAGAACATCATGCGGGACGACGCGGCCGCGGTGTTCAACGCCGATCCCCAGCACAACACGGTGTTCTCCATCCACATGTACGGCGTGTACGACACCGCCGCCGAGATCAACGCCTATTTCGACGCGTTCCAGACCGCCGGGCTGCCGTTGGTGGTCGGTGAGTTCGGCAACCGGCACTCCGACGGCGACCCGGACGAGGACACGATCATGGCCCAGGCACAGGCCCGCGGCCTGGGCTACCTCGGCTGGTCGTGGAGCGGCAACAGCGGTGGCGTGGAGTACCTCGACATGGTCAACGGCTTCAACCCGGCCAGCCTCACCCCCTGGGGCGAACGATTCCTCAACGGCGCCAACGGAGTCCGGCAGACCTCCAAGGAAGCCACCATCTACGGCGGCAGCGGGGGAGACACCGAGCCACCGTCCACGCCGGGCACACCCACCGCGTCCGCCGTGACCTCCACCAGCGTCACCCTGTCCTGGACGGCCTCCACCGACAACGTCGGCGTGACCGGGTACGAGGTGTTCCGCGCGCCCGGAACCGGCGGCAGTTTCAGTCTGGCCGGCTCAACCGCGACGACCTCGTTCACCGACACCGGACTGGCTGGCTCGACCAGCTACCGCTACCAGGTGCGCGCCCGCGACGCGGTGCCGAACTTCTCGGCCAACTCCGGAACCCTGACCGTGACGACCAACCCTGGCACGGCCAGCTGCAAGGTCGTCTACTCGGCCTCGAACTGGGGCGGCGCCAACGGGTTCACGGCGTCCGTGACCATCACCAACACGGGTAGCGCGGCCATCAACGGCTGGACCCTCGCGTTCTCCTACATCGCGGGCCAGCGGGTGACCCTGCCCGGCTGGGGCGCCACCTGGACGCAGCCCGCCGACAGCGCAAAGGTCACCGCTACCAACCTCGCCTGGAATGGGACGCTGGCACCGAATGCCTCGACCGGCATCGGCTTCAACGGCACGTACAACGGGTCCAACCCGGCCCCGACGTCGTTCACCCTCAATGGAAGTGCCTGCACGACGGCCTGAAAGGACCCCGGATGTCCCGCAAGACGCTCAGTGCCCTGCTGGGAATCACGCTGGTGCTGACGACACCGGTCGCGGCTTCCGCCGCTCCAGCCGAACAAGTCGCCAACGGTGGTTTCGACGATGGCACCGCGCCCTGGTGGTGGTCGGCCGACGCGCCCGCCGCGGTGGTCGACGGGCGGCTGTGTGCCACCGTTCCCGCTGGTACGACGAATCCCTGGGACGTGAGCATCGGCCAGAACGAGATCGACCTGATCGCGGGGGAGCCCTACGCGTTCGCCTTCACCGCGTCGGCGTCCGCCCCGGTCACCGTCCGCGCCAACGTCCAGCTGGCGGATCCGCCGTATACCGCGGAAACCTCCCAGCAGGTGCCGTTGACCGAGACACCCGGCCGATCCCAGTTCGCGTTCACCTCCTCGGTCACCACGGCCAAAGCGCAAGTGGTGTTCCAGATCGGCGGCAACCCGGCCGGGTTCACCTTCTGCGTGGACGACGTGTCGCTCGCGGGCGGGACGGCACCGCCGCCCTACATCCCGGACACCGGGCCCAGAGTGCGCGTCAACCAGTCCGGCTATCTGCCGAGTTCCGCCAAGCACGCCACGCTCGTCACCGATGCCGCCCAGCCAGTGCCGTGGCAGCTGAAACGTCCGAACGGGACAGTCGCGGCGCACGGAATGACCAAACCCCAAGGCATCGATCCCACTTCACGGCAGAACACACACCTGATCGACTTCGGCTCCGCGGGAACCGGCACCGGGTACACGCTCAGCGCCGACGGCGAGACCAGCGTTCCCTTCGACATCGGCGGTGACTTCTACCAGCGCCTGAGGTCGGACTCGTTGGCGTTCTTCTACCACCAGCGCAGCGGAATCCCCATCGACGCAGCCCTGGTCGGCGCCGCGTACGCCCGCCCGGCCGGACATCTCGGCGTGGCACCGAACCAGGGTGACACCAGCGTCGCCTGCCAGCCCGGCGTGTGCGACTACCGGCTGGACGTCCGCGGTGGCTGGTATGACGCAGGCGACCACGGCAAGTACGTGGTGAACGGCGGGATCTCGGTGGCCCAGTTGATGAGCGAGTTCGAACGCGTGCGCAACCACCCGGGCGGCCTCGGCGACGGCAGGCTGCGCATCCCCGAGCGGTCCAACGGCGTTCCCGACATCCTCGACGAAGCCCGCTGGGAACTGGACTTCCTGCTGCGCATGCAGGTTCCGGCCGGTCAGCCGTTCGCCGGGATGGCCCACCACAAGGTGCACGACAACGAGTGGACCGGGATCCCGCAGCTGCCGAACCTCGACCCGAAGCTGCGTGAGCTGCACCCGGTGTCCACCGCGGCGACCCTGAACCTGGCTGCCGCGGCGGCCCAGTGCGCACGGGTGTTCGCGCCTTTCGACCGGGCCTTCGCCGACCGGTGCCGCACAGCGGCCCGCCAGGCCTGGATCGCCGCCAAGGCCAATCCGGCCGTGTACGCCTCGCCATCGGACGGCAACGGCGGCGGCACCTACGACGACACCAACGTGACCGATGAGTTCTATTGGGCGGCAGCGGAGTTGTACCTGACCACCGGAGCCCCGGAGTACCGCGACGCGGTGCTGTCGTCCCCGCTGCACACCGCAGACGTGTTCACTGTGGACGGTTACTCCTGGCAGTCGGTCGCCGCGCTTGGCCGGCTCGATCTGGCCACCGTGCCCAACCGGCTGCCTGACCGGGAGCGGGTCCGGCGGTCCGTTGTCGCCGGGGCCGACTCCATGCTGGCCGCGGCGCGCGGGCAGGCGTACGAGGTCGCCTACGCGCCCAGCGGCGGGCAGTACGTGTGGGGTTCCAACAGCCAGGTGCTCAACAACCTGGTCGTGCTGGCCACCGGTTTCGACCTGACCGGGAAGACCGCCTACCGGGACGCCGTCCTCAGTGGACTGGACTATCTGCTCGGCCGCAACCCGCTGAACAAGTCCTACGTGACCGGCTACGGCGAGCGGGACTCGCACAACGAGCACCACCGCTTCTGGGCTCATCAGTCCGATCCGGCGCTGCCCAACCCGCCCGCGGGGTCGATCGCCGGCGGGCCGAACTCGGGCATCCAGGACCCGGTGGCCCAGGACAAGCTCAAGGGCTGTGCCGCGGCGATGTGCTACATCGACGACAACGGGTCCTGGTCGACCAACGAGGTCGCCATCAACTGGAACTCGGCACTGGCCTGGGTCGCCGGGTTCGCCGCCGAACAGGCCGAGCGGCAGCACTGCGGGGTCACCGCGGTGAGCGGGTCGGTCCGCTGAGGGACTGATCGAACCTGCGGCGCACGGTGTCTGGGAACGCTCCCAGACACCGTGCGCCGTGGCGTCTGGTGCCTTGGAGTTGGCGAACCGCAGCCGCGCGTCCTGATGTCGCTTGGTCGCTCACCGAGTGAAGGTTGCACGTATAGCGATGCGTGCATATATTGGGTCGCGACAGGCTAGGGCGCAGGAGAGGGCGTTTGACGGTGAGTCACGGGCACGGGCATGTGGCCTCGGGTGATGCCGACCGGCGGTGGCTGGGCGGCGCGCTCGCGCTGATCGTGGCCTTCATGGCCGGGGAGGTGGTCATCGGCCTGGTCGCGGGGTCGTTGGCGCTGCTGTCCGACGCGGCGCACATGCTGACCGACGCCGCGTCGATCGCGCTGGCCATCTGGGCGATCCGGCTGGCGGCCCGGCCCGCGGCCGGGCGGATGACCTATGGCTGGAAACGGGCCGAGATCCTCTCCGCGCAGGTCAACGGCCTCACGTTGCTGCTGCTCGCGGCGTGGCTGACCTACGAGGCGATCACGCGGCTGATCACGCCGCCGGAGGTCACCGGCGGCCTGGTGCTGGGCACCGCCCTGGTCGGCGTGGTGGTCAACCTGATCGCCACCTGGATGATCAACAAGGCGAACCGGTCCAGCCTCAACATCGAAGGCGCGTTCCAGCACATCCTCAACGACCTGTTCGCGTTCATCGCCACCGCGATCGCCGGTTTGGTCATGGTGCTCACCGGCTTCGCCCGCGCGGACGCGATCGCGTCGCTGGTCGTCGTCGTACTGATGGTCAAGGCCGGCGCGGGACTGGTCCGCGAGTCCAGCCGGATCTTCCTGGAGGCCGCACCGGCGGGCCTGCACCCGGACAAGATCGGCGCCGCACTGGCCGCCCGTCCGCACGTCGCCGAGATCCACGACCTGCACGTCTGGGAGATCACCTCGGGCCAGCCCGCGCTGTCGGCACACGTTCTCGTCGAACCACACCAGGACTGCCACGCGGTGCGCACCGACCTCGCCGAGTTCCTGGCCGCGGAGTACCACATCGAGCACGTCACCCTCCAGGTCGACCACGCCGTGCCGAGCGCAGTGGGGAACACGGAGCACTGCGAGGACGCGCACGGCCCAGTACACCGGGGCGCGGACCGCTAGCCGGCTATCGGCGCACACGGGCCGCCAGCATGACGGCAAGGGCCAGTTCCAGGACGGTGACGCCGATCCCAGCCGCCAGGGCAAGAAGCGCGGCAAGGCGGCGATCGGTGACCCAGCCCTGGATGCGCCACGTCGGTCGTGGCGCGGCCGTTCGTTGGTGCAACCGGGCCGTGCAGATCGCTGGGCAGGTTCGGCTCCGAGTGCTCATCCGATGTCCACATTGGCCATCATGCCCGCGTCGCCGTGCTCGAGATTGTGGCAGTGCAGGAGGAACTTGCCCTGGTACCCGGCGAAGGTCACCGCGAGCCGGATCCCGCCGGGACGCCAGAAGTGCTGTGGCGCCGGGCACTGCCAGCCCGAAGGTGCCCGACAAGCCTCACCGCAGCAGCGTTCGAAGGTCAACCACGCGTGTTGACCTTGGCCCGGCGGTGTGCGACCGCCGGTCCCCGGACGACCGCGACTGCGAGGATCAGCACGGCCAGGCCCACCCAGAGCACCGCAGGTGGTCCGCCGGCGGTCGATGGTGCGGGAACCGATTGGGCCACTGGTGCGGCCAGGGTGACGACCGGAGCCGGGTGTTCCGGTTCGGTGCCATCGGCGCCGGGGAGGTCGATCCAGCGGACGATGGTGCCGTCGGTGTACGTCACCAGTGTTTTGAAGACCATCGTTGTGGCGTCGGGCAGTCGCCGGACCTTGAGCGAATACCGCGCGTCCTCGCCGGTGGCGACAGCCGGGCCTGACGTGGTGTAGCCGTCCGCGGTCGGCTGCAGGGACCAGCCTGCCGGACCGGAGGACCAAGTGACGTCGGCGGGTGCGAGCTGATCGGGCAACCGGACCTGTACGGCCTGGATCCCGGCGGTCGAGGACTCGCCTTCCACGGTGAAGGTGATCGTGGCGTCCGTCGCGCCGGGCGAGGCCGGCTCCGCGGTGACCTCCACGTGGGCGGCGGCCTGGCCGACGAGCAGCGGCATCGCGAGCAGCGCCGTGCACAGGGCGAGTACGCCTCGGGTCGCCGTCTTTCCCAACTGGACGGACATGCGCACCGCCTTCGTCGTGTGGCGCTCTCGATCGTCTCGGCTCACCGGGATCGTGACCATCCGCGAGTGCACTCAGGTGGGGCAGGCCCACCTAAGGGAAACAGATCCTTGGTTGATGCATACATAGTGATGTGCGCATATAATGTGTTTCAACTGGAAGGTTCGTATGACGCAGGGGATGGGCGTGCTCGGCGCGGTGGGGCGGGTCGGGGTGGTGGGGCGGGAGAGCACCGCACTGGTCACGGGAGGCCGGGCATGACTCCCGTGTTCGACCATCTCATGCACTGGGTGCCGGACCTGAAGGCTGCCGAGGCGGCCTACCAAGCCGCGGGATTTCCCCTGCGCACCAACCCATCCAGGCCCGGCGCCGGCGTGCGCAACGGCGCCTGGTGGAAGGACCTGCAGTACATCGAGACACTCACAGTGACCGATGCGGAGCAGGCTCGGACATCCACCGCCTATGGCACGTTCACCCAGATGATCCTGCCCGCGGTCGAGGAAACCCTCGCAGCGGGCGGAGGCGCGTTGAACCTCGCCGTGCTCGTCGACGATGTCGGCACGGCGGTTCGGAACATGGGCACCGCGGCCGCGCAACACACCATCCGGCTGAAGATCGGTCCGGCCGGCATGGACGCCTTCACCATCGGATGGCCCATCGGCGGACCACCGTGGGCGCCGTTCGTGATCAGCTACAACAAGGCGCTCAGAGCCGCACAGAAGGCCGTACTGCCACTGCTTCGCCGCCGCCAGCCCGGCTTCCGCGTCGATCACCTCGTCGTGGAGACACCGGATCCCGTCGCCAGCGCCGCCTGGCTGCGCGAGGTCCTGAATCTTCCAGCATCCAGCCACAGTGGACAGACACTGTCGCTGGGTTCGTGCGGCGTGAAGTTCGCGCGGGGCATGGCCGACCGGGTGACCACGGTGGCACTGGCCGGCTCCGGCCCGCCGGATGTCACGATCGCCGGGCTGCGGTACCGGCCCGGGCGCGCGGGCAGCTGACCGGCGATCATCCGTCCGATGGGGACACTGTGACCTACCACTCGTGATGGCAGCCGAGTCCGGACGGCGCTGATGGGGCAGGATCATGGGCATGGTTGCCGTTGCCGGGAGACTGGCTCTCTACCTGCCGGTGTTCGCGGTCTGGATGGTGCTGGTGGGCGCTGTGGTCAACCGCGACCGCGCGCTCATCGTC
>CBIMJO010000146.1:0-11400 GCA_966244135.1 uncultured Actinocrispum sp.
GGTTGTTCCAGTCGAGCACGTCCGGGTGCTCCTTGGCCAGCCACGGCGGGACGTACCAGCCGATCTGGCCCTTCACCCCGGTCGACCCCGCCGCGACGCCGGTCTTCTGGTCGTCGATGTACTTCTTGCGCAGGTCGTCGTGACCCCAGTTCTCCACCACCGCGTCCACTTCGCCGGTGCCGAAGCCCTGCCAGGCCACCTCTTCCTTCAGGTCCTTCTTGGTGACCCGGCAGCCGAGGTTCTTCTCCGCCACGTAGGCGATCACCGCGGCGTTGGCCTCGTAGCCGACCCAGGGGTTGACCGCGAGGTTGAAGGTGCCGCAGCTGGCCTGGGACCCACCGCCGCCGCCTGAACTCTCCCCGACCTTGGCCCCGCTGCACCCGGCCAGAGCCAGGGCAGCGACGACCGCGATTGCCGCAATCCTCACCTTGTTCCTCTTTCCATGCGGTTGGCCGCCGCCTGTGTGAGACGGTCGAGCATGACCCCGAGCAGCACGATCGCGATGCCGGCGGCAAGTCCCTTGCCGTACAGCTCGCCCTGTGAGAACCCCGCGACTACGTCGTAGCCGAGCGCGCCCGCGCCGACCAGGCCGCCGACCACGACCATGGACAGCACGTAGATCAGGCCCTGGTTGGTGGCCAGGGTCAGGGCCCGCACCGACATCGGCAGCTGGACCTTGGTGATGGTCTGCCAGGTGCTGGACCCGGAAGACACCGCCGCCTCCACTGTCGTCCCCGACACGCCGCGGATCCCGTCCGCGACGATCTTCGTGGCCACCGGCGCCGCGTAGACGACCGCGGCGGCGATGGCGGTGAACCTGCTGGCCGCGAACAACGCCAGGAACGGCACCAGGTACACGAACGCGGGCATGGTCTGGGCGGCGTCCAGCACCGGCCGGATGACCCGGTCCGCGTGGTAGCTCCGGCCCATCCACACCCCGACCACCAGACCGATGATCATCGTGAACACGGTGGCGACCAGGGTGGACGCCAGCGTGGTCATGCTGTCCTGCCACAACCCGGACAGCACAAGCAACGCGACGCAGACCGCGGAGATGACCGCGGCCCGGACGTTGCCGATCGTCGCCGAGATCGCGACCGCGACCAGGGCCACCAGCCACCATGGCGAGTCGGCCAGCAGCGCCTGCAACGGGTCGATCAGCACCGACGTGAACACGTCCTTGATCCCGTTGGTGACCGGTGACAGGTTCGACTGGACCCAGGTGGTGACATCGCCGGCCCACTGCGCGATCGTGCTGCCGATGTCCAGGTCCGAGGAGAACTCCGCGGCCCAGACATACGTGTAGGACAACCAGATCGCGAAGATCGTGGCCACCGCCGCGATCCCGAGGGCGATCCGGTTCGGCCGCCGCCGCCCGCGCTGCGCCGCCGCGGTGGTGACCCGGTCCAGCACGATCGCCATGATCACGATCGCCAGGCCGGCGTTGAACGCGGTGCCCACATCCAGTGTCTGCAACGCTTTCACGACCGTCTTGCCCAGCCCGGGCGCGTCGATCAGGGCCGCGATGGTGACCATCGCCAGCGCCGCCATGATCGTCTGGTTCACGCCGAGCACGATGGTCCGCTTGGCCGCGGGCAGCAGAACCTTGGTCAGCGTCTGGGTCTTCGTCGACCCCATCGACTCGGCGGCCTCGACTGTGTCGTGCGGTGCGTTGCGAATCCCGTGTGCGGTCAGGCGGATCACCGGCGGCGCCGCGTAGATCAGCGTCGCGATGGTCGCCGAGGCCGGGCCGATCAGGAAGATCAGCGTCAGCGGTGCCAGGTACACGAACGACGGCATGATCTGCATGAAGTCCAGCACCGGTGTGATGATCTTGTTGAACCGGTTGGACACGCCCGCCCAGATGCCCAGCGGGATGCCGATCAGCAGCGAGATGATCACCGCGGCCAGGGTGAGCGCGAGGGTGTCCATGCTCTCCCGCCACAGCCCCTGCAGGCCGAGGAAGAAGAACCCGGCCGCGGCCAGCAGCGCCACCCGGATGTTGGCGACCGCGTACGACACGAACCCGACCAGCGTCACCACGCCGAGCCAGCCGATCAGCGGCAGCGGGCGGCCGTAGCCGGGCTGCGAGATCAGCGACTGCAGGAAGATCACGAACTGGTCGATGACCAGCCGGATCTCGTTGAAGAAGTACAGGAAGATCCAGCTGGAGTTGCGGTTCTCGCCGATCCCGTCGTTCAGGTCGTTGAGCGAGTGGTGCAGTCCGGTCAGCTGCGCCGGCGCCAGCGGCAGGGTCGCCGTGCCGCGCAGGAACAGCCACAGCACCAGCCAGGCCACCAGCACCGCGGCGACGATCGAGCCACGCCGTTGCATCAGCTTGAAACCGGTGCCGCCCTCGTCGACGGGCCGGGTGACCGTGAGGGGAGTCGATACCGCCATCACGTACCGCCTTCGGCGATGATCGACAGGATCTCCTCGTCGCCGACGATGCCCAGCAGCTCACCGTCCTTGACGACCTTGACCGGCTTCTCGGCGGCCAGCACGGCCCGGGTCGCCTCGCGCACCACCACGTCCGGCCCCAGCTCGGGACCGTCCAGCGCGTCCTCCGGCTTGGGCTCGCGCATGATCCACTTCAGGGTCAGCACGTGCGAGCGCGGCACGTCCTTGACGAAGTCGCGCACGTAGTCGTCGGCCGGCGCGGCGACCAGCTCGTCGCCGGTGCCGATCTGCACGAGCGCACCGTCGCGCATGATCAGGATGCGGTCGCCGAGCTTGAGCGCCTCGGACAGGTCGTGCGTGATGAACACCATCGTCTTGCCGACCTCGTGGTGCAGGCGGATCACCTCGCTCTGCATGTCCCGGCGGATCAACGGGTCCAGCGCGGAGAACGGCTCGTCGAACAGCAGCACGTCCGGGTCCACGGCCAGCGCCCTGGCCAGCCCGACCCGCTGCTGCATGCCGCCGGACAGCTGGTCGGGATAGGCGTGGCCGTACCCGGACAGCCCGACGAGCTCGATCACCTCGTTGGCGCGTTTGATCCGGTCGGCCTTGCCGACGCCCCGGATCTCCAGGCCGTACGCGACGTTGTCCACCACGCAGCGGTGCGGCAGCAGGCCGAAGTGCTGGAACACCATGGCGAACTTGCGCCTGCGCAGTTCTCGGAGGCGCTTCTCGTCGGCTCGTAGGATGTCCTCGCCCTCGAAGATCACCTCACCGGCGGTCGGCTCGACCAGCCGGGTGAGGCACCGGACCAGGGTGGACTTGCCGGAGCCGGACAAGCCCATCACGACGAACACCTCGCCGGGCGCGCCCTCGAAGCCGATGTCGCGCACCGCCGCAGTGCAGCCGGTCTTGTCCAGCAGGTCGCGCCGGGACAGCGCGCTCAGCTCCTCGGAGCCGGGCACGCGTGCCGCCCGGGGTCCGAACACCTTCCAGAGGTTCCGGACCGAGATGACTGGTTGTTGCGTATCGTGCACCTGAGTTCCGTGCATGGAACACAATCAGCTCAAGCCTGTCCACTAGTCAAGACTGTGACGCGTTTCAACTTGGTTTTATCTAGTGACCGTGCCATCCCAACCGGCGGGAAATCTCCTGGGCAGAGGCCACGACGTGCTTGGCCACATCGGGCAGGTGGGCCCTGGTAATGCGGAAACCCGGTCCGGAAGCACTGATCGATCCCACCACAACTCCGTCGGCTCCGCTGATCGGCGCGGCGATGGCGGTCAGGCCCACCTCGAGCTCGTCGACGGCGATGGCGAACCCGTTCTGCCGGACCCGCTCGACTTGAATCTTCAACTCCTGGCGCGAGGTGATGGTCTTGTCGGTGAATCGCTTCAGCACGCCGGAGGTCAGCTCGTCGAACCGGACCCCGGAAACGCTTGCGAGCAACACCTTCCCGTTCGACGTGGCGTGCAACGGGATCCGCTGGCCGACCCAGTTGTGCAGCTGCAGCGCGGCCGAACCGGCGACCTGGTCGACGTAGAGCGCCTCATGCCCGGCGAGGACGGTGATGTTCACCGTCTCGCCGACCACCTCGGCCAGTCGTTGGGACACCGGACGACTGCGCTGCACCAGATCCAGCTTCGCCGTGGTGGCGCCGGCCCGCTGCAGCACGCCGACGCCGAGCCGGTACTTGCCGCGATCACTGTGCTGCTCCACCAGATCGTGTAACTCCAGCGTGGTGACCAGCCGGAACGCGGTGGACTTGTGCACCTTCAGCTTGCGCGCGATGTCGGTGACGCCCAGCTCGCCATATCTGGCGAGGAGTCTGAGCACGGTCAGCGCGCGGTCGACCGACTGGATCGTGCTGTCACTCATGGCTGGCCCCGTGGCGGTAGTAGGGAGCGTCGGACGGCGCCAGCGGGGTGTTGCCGAGGATCAGGTCGGCGGCCTTCTCGGCGACCATCATCACCGGGGCGTAGATGTTCCCGTTGGTGACATAGGGCATCACGGACGCGTCGACCGCGCGCAGCCCCTCGACCCCGTGCACCTTCATGGTCGTGGGGTCCACCACGGACATCTCGTCGATGCCCATCTTCGCCGTGCAGGACGGGTGGTACGCGGTCTCGGCGTCCTTCGCGACCCAGGCGAGGATCTCCTCGTCGGTCCGGACATCCGGCCCGGGGGAGATCTCGCCGTCGTTGAACTCGTCGAAGGCGGGCTGCTTGAGGATCTCGCGGGCGACCCGGATCGCCTCGACCCACTCGCGCCGGTCCTGGTCGGTGGACAGGTAGTTGAACCGCAGCGCGGGATGCTCGCGCGGGTCGGCGGACTTGATCTTGACCGAGCCGCGGGCGTCGGAGTACATCGGGCCGATGTGCACCTGGTAGCCGTGTCCCGCGGTGGGTCGCGAACCGTCGTAGCGCACCGCCAGCGGCAGGAAGTGGAACATCAGGTTCGGGTACTCGACGTCCTCGTTGCTGCGTGCGAACCCGCCGCCCTCGAAGTGGTTGGTGGCGGCCGGGCCCTTGCGGGCGAGCAGCCACTGCAGCCCGATCAGCGGACGATTCCGCCATTTCAGCGCGGGGTTGAGCGACACAGGTTTCCTGGACGCGTGCTGGACGTAGACCTCGAGGTGGTCCTGCAGGTTCTCGCCGACGCCGGGGAGGTCCTTGACGACGTCGATGCCCAGCGCGGCAAGCTCTTTGGCGTTGCCGACGCCGGACAGTTGCAGCAGCTGCGGGGTGTTGATGGCGCCACCGCTGAGGATGACCTCGTTGGCACGAACCCGGTGCGTGCGGCCGAACCGCTGGTACTCCACGCCGACGGCTGTGGTGCCCTCGAAGAGGACCTTGTTCACGTGCGCCAGGCACTGGACCGTCAAGTTCGGACGGTTCTTCACCGGGTGCAGGTACGCGCGGGCGGCCGACCACCGCCGTCCTTTGTGGATGTTGCGGTCGAACCGGGCGAAGCCCTCCTGCTGGAACCCGTTGACATCCTTGGTGATCGGGTAGCCGGCCTGCTGGGCGGCCGCGAAGAACGCGCCGAACAGGGGGTTGCGCGCCGGGCCGCGTTCCAGGATCAGCGGCCCGTCACCGCCGCGCCACTCGTCCGCGCCGGCCAGGCAGCTCTCCATCTTCTTGAAGTACGGCAGGCAATGCGCGTAGTCCCAGTCCTTCATGCCCGGGTCGGCGGCCCAGCGCTCCAGGTCCATCGGGTTGCCGCGCTGGAAGATCATCCCGTTGATGCTGGACGACCCGCCGAGCACCTTGCCGCGGCCGTGCGAGACCCGGCGGCCGCCCATGAACGGCTCCGGCTCGGAGAAGTACTTCCAGTCGTAGAACCGGTTGCCGATGACCATGGTCAGCGCGGCGGGCATGTGGATGAAGACGTCCCAGATCCAGTCGGGCCGGCCGGCCTCGAGAACCAGGACCTTCGTCGCGGGGTCGGCGGACAGCCGGTTGGCCAGTGCGCAGCCGGCGGACCCGCCACCGACGATGATGTAGTCGTAGCCCATCGCGCCTCCCGGTGTTTCTGTTGCGTATTACTCAACTGGGTTCACAATGCGGTGTGTCAGCAGGCTAGCTGGGCTTGACTCAGACGCCAACTGGTGCGGACACTGTTGCGGACTACGTTTCATGTCTCATATGGCGCAACTGGAGGTCGCGGTGAGCGACGAGTTCGTGCTGACCCTCACCTGCCCCGAGCAGCTCGGCATCGTGCACGCGGTCTCCGGGTTCCTGGTGGACCACGGCTGCGACATCGTGGACAACCGGCAGTTCGACTCCGAACGGTTCTACATGCGGGTGCACTTCGCCGCTCGCCGAAACCCGGTCGACCTGGCGGACCTGCGCGCGTCCTTCGCCCGCACGGCGACCGTCTACGGGATGGAATGGCAGCTCAACGCCCTCGACGAGCGGCCGCGGGTGCTGATCATGGTGTCCCGGTTCGGGCACTGCCTCAACGACCTGCTCTACCGCTGGCAGACCGGCCAGCTGAAGATCGACATCCCGCTGATCGTGTCCAACCACACCGACTTCTGGCGGCTGGCCGAGTCGTACAACATCCCGTTCGCGCACATCCCGGTCACCCGGGAGACCAAGGCCGCGGCCGAGGCCAAGCTGCTCGAGCTGATCGAGCGCAACGACATCGAGCTGACCGTGCTGGCCCGGTACATGCAGGTGCTCTCGGACGGCCTGTGCCAGAAGCTGGAGGGACGGGTGATCAACATCCACCACTCGTTCCTGCCCAGCTTCAAGGGCGCCAAGCCCTACCACCAGGCGTTCGAGCGGGGCGTGAAGGTGGTCGGCGCGACCGCCCACTACGTCACCGCCGACCTGGACGAGGGCCCGATCATCGAGCAGGAGGTGATCCGGGTGGACCACACCCAGGACGCCGAGTCGCTCGCGGTGATCGGCCGGGACGCCGAGTGCCTCGCGCTGTCACGGGCCGTCCAGTGGCACGTCGAACGGCGGGTTCTGCTCAACGGCCACCGCACGGTGGTGTTCAAGTAGCTCGGCGAACCTCCGGGCGGCGGGGCTGGCCGCGTGCCCGGAGGGGTAGATGAAGTCGATCCGCCGGTCCAGCCGCACGTCGGCGAGGGGGATCAGCCGCAGCGCCTCGTCCGGCCGCGGGTGCAGGGAGAAGTCCAGGCCCAGCGGCACGAACGAGATCCCCACCCCGGCGGCGACCAGGTCCAGCACCATCGTCCACTCGTTGACCTCGCACGCGATCCGCCTGGTCAGCCCGCGCTCCCGGAAAACGGCCTCGACCTGGGAGCGGATCGCCCAGCTGGCCGGCGGCTCGACGAACCGCTCGCCGTCCAGCTGCTCGAACCGGACGGCGTTCATGGCCGCCAGGGGATGACTCGGCGCGCAGGCCAGGCCGATGGGCTCGGAGACCAGCTCGACCACAGTGAGGCCCGGCGGCAGTTTCGGCCCGTTCACCCACAACGCGCAGTCCAGCTCCCCGTTGGCGACCATCGCCGGGGTCAGCCGCGCCCCATGCACCTGCGCGCTGATATCAAGCCCCGGATGGGCCAGCGCGAACTCGGCCAGCCAGCGCGCGAACGGCAGCGTGTGCCCGATAGTGGCCAGCGCCCCGATCCGGAACTGCCCGGACAGCAGGCCGTGCACCTCACGAACCGCCTGCGCGGCCGAGGCGGCCGCGTCCAACGTCCGCCGCGCGCTCGGCACCAGCGCCGCACCCTCCGCCGTCAACCGGACCGGCCGCGTCCCCCGCACGAACAGCAGCACCCCGAGATCGCGTTCCAGCGCCCGGATCGACGAGGACAGACCCGATTGGACTATCAGCTCACGGGCGGCGGCCTTGGTGAAACTGCGCTCCTCGGCCAGCGCGATGAAGTGTCGAAGGTTCCGCAGCTCCATCCCCGGAGTATCGCCGACAGAGATGGTTCCGGGCGCTGGCAGCTCCACGGGAACTGATGACCGGCCGGTGAGGGAGTCCCATGCTGCTGAACATCTCGACGATCGGTTCGATCGCGTCGGCCCGGCAGGCTCGCAACGCGCGGGTGTCCATGGATCTCAACGCGACGGTGGAGGTGCTCCGTCAGGTGTGGGCCGTGCTGGAGCCCTACATCCGGGCCGAACGGGTCCGGCGGGGCACCACCTTCCTGGAGTTCTTCGAGAACGCCGCCGCGGTGGCCAGCGAGGTCGACCCGCGTGACCTCTACGACCGGCTGAATCTCCGCACTATCTGAACCGGAGATGAAAAGCATCTCCAACAGCTCTGGCAGATCTGAATAAGGGCTGAGCTGCGCGGAGGTTGCTGTGGGTATGACACTCACTGATCTCCGCTCGCCACGGATCCGGCACAAACCGGGGTTCTGGTTCGTGGCCGCCGCGTTCCTGTCGCTGATGGCGTTCGGCACCGTGCCCACCCCGCTCTGGCCGCTCTACCAGGTCCGGGACCACTTCGGCCCGATCGAGGTGACCATCGCGTTCGCCGTGATGGTGGTCGGGGCGTCGGTCAGCTTCGGCGCGCTCGGTCATCTGTCCGACCGGTTCGGGCGGCGACGGGTGATCGTGCCCGCGCTGCTGGTCGGCATCCTGTCCGCCGTGGTCATGGCCGCGTGGCCGGATCTCGCCGGGCTGATCGTCGGCCGGATCACCACCGGTGTCGCCGTCGGGTTGATGGCGTCGACGGCGACCACCTACCTGACGGATCTGTACCAGGAGGCGCACCCGGACCGAGGCCCGAAGGTGCCGGTGCTGGTTGCGACCGTGGCCAACCTGGGCGGACTGGCGCTCGGGCCACTGGTCGCTGGTGCGCTCGCGGAGTGGTTCCCGGCTCCGCTGGTCACGTCCTACGTGCTGTTCGCCGTGCTCATGGCGGTGCTGTTGGTGCTGGTCATGGCCAGTCCGGAGACCGTCGATCCCTCGATGGCCACGCCGAACCGGTTCGCCTTGCGGCCCGGACAGGCGACCGTCTTCGGGGCCGCGGCGGCGGTCGGGTTCTTCGCGTTCGCGCTGATGGGGTTCTTCTCGTCGCTCGGCGCGATCGTCGTGCGGGGTCAGCTGGGCATCACGTCGGTGTTCGTCGTCGGCCTGGCGCCGTTCACGGCCTTCGCGGCCTCGGCGGTCGCTCAGCTGGCCTTGGGCGCGGTCGCGCAACGGACCCAGCTGATCATCGGGACGCTGCTGTTCCCGGTCGGGCTCGTGCTCACGGCGGTCGCGATGTACTACCCGGCGCTCGGGTTGTTCCTGGTCGGCGCCGCGCTCGCCGGCGGTGGCGCCGGAGTGCTGTTCAAGGGCGCGCTCGCGCAGACGGCGATGGCGGCAGACCCTGCCTCACGAGCCGGGGTGCTCGCGGTCTTCTTCATCGTCTCGTACCTGGGCATGGGCCTGCCGTCCATCGCGTTCAGCCTGGTCATCCGGCACGCGGCGGTGCCGCCCACCATGATCGGCTTCGCCATCGCGCTGTCCATCGGCGCGATCGCGGCGGTGGCCGTCGCTATCCGCCGAAGTAGCCGACCCGCGAGCTGATCTCGGCGGCTCCGGCGCACAGCTTCTCGGCCACCTCCGGGTAGGAGTCCACCCCCAGCCGGTACGCCGGCCCGGACACGCTGACGGCCGCGATGACCTCGCCGGAGCCGTCCCGGATCGGCGCCGCGATGGCGTTCAGCCCGATCTCCAGCTCCTCGGCGGTGCTGCCCCAGCCGTTGCGCCGGATGTCCTCCAGCTCGGCGAGCAGCTTGGACCGGCTGGTGATGGTGTTGGGGGTGTAGCGCTCCAGGGTGTCCATCGCGGTCTCCAGGTCCTCCTCGGCCGCCCACGCCAGCAGGACCTTCCCGCTCGACGTGGCGTGCAGCGGGGTGCGCTGGCCGATCCAGTTGCGCGTGGTCACCGCCGCGGTGCCGTAGACCTGGATGATGTTCGTGGCCTGGCCGGAGTCCATGATCGCCACGTTGACCGTCTCGTCCAGCTCCTGCGCCAGGCGTTCGCACACCGGCTGGCTCTCTCTGGGGAGGTCGAGGCGCGCGGTGGTGGCACCGGCCAGCCGGACGATGCCGAAGCCGAGTCTGTACTTCCCCCGTTCGGCGACCTGTTCCACCAGGCGCCGGTTCTCCAGCGCGCCGATCAGGCGGAACGCGGTGGACTTGTGGACGTCGAGCTCCGCGGCGATCTCCGTGACACCCGCCTCACCCTTCAGGGCGAGGATGTCGAGGATCGCCAGTGCCCGGTCCACGGACTGGACCTGTACTGCCGGGGTTTGCGTCTTTTCGTTCCCCATGCCGCAACCTTACTCACCCGTACTGCGATTCCCCTGGTTGAACCCTTGACGCACATCTGAGCAGGCCTCACTCTGTTGCTTATCGCACGACTTGTTGTGTATCGCACAACGGAGGCAAGATGATCCTGGTCTGCGCGGTAGCGGACCTCCCCGACGGCGAGGCGCACAGACTCGAGCACGGCGACGCCCCGATCGCCGTGTTCCACGTGGACGGCGAGTACTTCGCGATCGACGACACCTGCACGCACCAGGACGCCTCGCTGGCCGAGGGCTGGCTCGAGGGTTGCACAGTCGAGTGCCCCCTGCACGCGTCCTGCTTCGACCTGCGCACCGGCAAACCGACCGGTCCGCCGGCCAAGGTCCCGGTCCGCACGCACGACGTGATCATCCGGGACGGCAACATCTACGTCGAGGTGAGCGCATGATGCGGACCATCATCGTGGTCGGCGCCTCGCTCGCCGGCCTTTCCGCCGCCCGTGCCCTGCGCGCGCAGGAGTTCGCCGGGCGGATCATCGTGCTGGGCGAGGAGACCCACGAGCCCTACGACCGGCCGCCGCTGTCCAAGGAGTTCCTGGCCGGCGAGTCCCCGGACATCTCGTTGCTGACCACGGACGACAAGCTGCTGGACATCGACTGGCGGCTGGGGGTTTCCGCGGTCCAGCTGGATCCCGCGGACCGCTCGGTGGTGCTGAGCACCGGCGAACGCGTCCAGTCCGACGGTGTGGTGCTGGCGACCGGTGCGCGTGCGCGGACCTTGCCTGGGCGCAACGTGTTCACGCTGCGGACGCTCGATGACGCCATCGCTCTGCGGGAGGCTTTCGCGTCCGCGGGGTCGGTGGTGGTGATCGGGGCCGGTTTCATCGGCGCCGAAGTCGCTTCCACCGCACGGAAACTGGGTCTCGACGTGACCGTGGTCGAGGCTTTGCCGGTGCCGATGGCGGGTCCGCTCGGTGATGAGATGGGCGGGATCTGCGCTTCGCTGCACGGTTCGAACGGCGTCCGGCTGATCACCGGTGTGCCGGTCGCGGAGATCTCGGATCACTTGGTGCGGCTGGCGGATGGCACCGAACTGCGCGCGGACGTGGTCGTGGCCGGGGTTGGGGCGACGCCGAACGTGTCGTGGCTGGCCGGGTCGGGGCTGATCATCGACGGCGGGGTGGTCACGGATGCCAAGTGCTCCACCAACATCCCGCAGGTCGTCGCGGTCGGCGACTGCGCTTCCTCGTTCAACGACCACGCCCAGGCCGT
>CBIMJO010000147.1:0-11295 GCA_966244135.1 uncultured Actinocrispum sp.
CCAGCGGCTGATCGACGAGCTGTTCGACAGAGCCCCGGCCGGTGACCGGACTCCGGAAGCCGCTTCGGTACCTGGGCAATGACAGCGGCCGATCTCGATGTGATGCTGCGCCAGGCGGTTCGCCGGCTCACGACCGGCGTCGCGGTGGTGACCGTCTGGCACGGCGACGTCGTGCATGGCACCACGGTCTCCTCGGTGGCCGCGGTGTCGCGGGAGCCGCTGCTGCTGGGCGTGTGCCTGCGCGAAGAGTCGAGCATCACCCAGACCATCGCCGCCGGGGGACGTTTCGCGGTGAACGTGTTGTCCACACGGCAAACCGCGCTCGCCGCCTGGTTCGCCGATCCCGGCCGGCCGCACGGGCTGGCCCAGTTCGACCATCTCGAATGGGAACCCGACGCGTTCAGCGGGGCGCCGTGGATCCGAGGTTCGCTGGCGTCGCTCGGCTGCCATCTCACCACGACGGTCCCAGCCGGTGACCACAACCTCTTGCTCGGCGAGGTCGTCACCGCCCGCGACGGGGAGGGCGGCCCGCTCCTGCACTTCGCCGGGCGGCTGCACGACGGCACGCTCCGCGTCCTGCCCCGGGAATCGCCCTCGCCGTCCGGCCAGGTCGCCGCGCTGGGTCGGTCATAGACAATAGGAAGGTTCGGCATGACGGATTCAGTCCCCCGGGAAGCCGATTTCGACTTGGCACCCAACCTGCTCGACGGCGCGATGAACCTGAACATGACCACGCGCGACTGCGACCTCGTGTACTGGCTGACCGCCGTCGCCCAGGGCACCCTCAAAGGACGCGCCAAGACCGGCCATGCCGTCACGGCGCCCACACCCGAGTTCATGCGCAAGCCCGGCCCGCTGCGCGAGGCGCTGATCCTGGAACTGGGCTGGCGTTCGGTCGCCGAGGAGCGGGCGGTCCGGACGCTGTCGTACTTCGTGGCCGACGCACCGGGGATCCCGGAGATGGAGTTCTTCGCGACGCAGGTGCTGGACGAGGCCAGGCACTCGCAGATCTTCCGCGACCACCTCGTCGAGCTCGGTGTGCCCGCGGACCGGTTGCACGAGACCATCGCCGAGATGTCCGCCGAGTACCGGGCCGACGTGCTCGCCCCCATCGAGGACTTCGTGGTCCGCACCCTTCGCGACGACGGTGACTTCGTCGGTGCCGTGGCGGCCTTCACCATCGTGGTGGAAGGAGTCCTGGCACCCGCCGCGGAGCTCAGCGAGCGCAAGTGGGACCGGCTGGACCCGGCGGCGGGCGAGATCGCCCGGGGCGCGGGGATCGACGAGATCCGGCATCTGACGGTCGGCAGCTCGATCGTGCGTGAGCACCTCATCCGCAACCCGGACTACCGGTCGCGGGTGCTGGAGATCGTGACGGAAGGCCGCAAGCTCTGGGACGAGGTACCGGTGCTCAAGTACGTGCTGCGCCGCGAGAACCTGTTCCAGGAAGGCATGCAGGAACACCTCGACCTGCTGGAGGGCTACGAGGTGTTCCCCGGCCGCAAGCTGCTGGACACCAGCCCGATGGAACGCTACGACATCGCGGAACGGTGGACCGACGAGATGTCCGAGGCCCGCCTGCGCTACATGGACCTCGAGGAGGCAACGGCGATCCTGGCGACCACCACCCGGTCCTGATCGCGAGTGCAGCCCTTGGTGTGATCGACGGTCACACCAAGGGTTTTGCCGATCGCCGGACAAGCGGGGGACTGTGGAGTATGACGGAGGTCGTGGCGAACCCGGTGACGGTGCGGTTGTATCCGCTGACGGCTGAGCATATGGCGGCCATGCTGGCCGACGCGGTGGCGTTCATGGTCGCCATCGTCGTGTGGGGTGCCGTTGGGGGGACCGACCGTGCCATCGCCGTAGTGCCCTTGTTCGCTTTCGTGGCGCTGGTCCACGCGGTGCAGCTGTACCGCGTGGCGGTGCGGTTCGACGACACCGCGATCACGATCACCCGGCCGTGGCGGCGGAGCCGACGGGTCGAGTGGGCTGATGTGGCCGGGCTGATCTACAGCGCCCGGGAGGTCAGGCCGACGACCTACCGGCTTCACCTGGTGTTGAAGGGTGCCGAGCCGCCGTACGGCCGCTATCTCACGGACTCGGAGCTGGCGCGATATGCCAAGGGGCCGGTGGTGATGACCGTGTTCCAAGTCGCGGACAACGAGTCCAGCCGCTCCGACCGTTGCGCGAACCAGGTACTCGCCGAGCTGGCCCGGCATGGGTTCCCGGCGCCCGAACTCTTCGCGCTGCGGTACCGCACGCCTCAGTACACACCGGAGGAATGGATGCGGGCCGTCGCCGAAGACCTGATCCGCTCCCGCGACAACGACCCTGAGCCCTGAGGTCCTGCTGACTTCGCTGATGTCACGGCGACAGCACGATCTTCACTGCCTGCTTGGTGTCGAACATGGCGTACGCGTCGGGTGCGGAAGCCAGCGGCAGCCGGTGGCTGACGACGGTCGACGGATCGATCCGGCCGCTGGAGATCAGGGCCAGCGCAGGGGCACGGACCGCGATGGGATCGCCGACGGTGAAGCGGAGCGTCAGTTCCTTGGCGAAGGCCGCCCCGGACGGGAAGTTCGCCGTCGTGGAGTGATGCACTCCGACGGCGACCACGGTCGCGTGCGGTCCGGCGGCCCGCAGGGCGGTGAGCAGTGCAGCGTCGGTGCCGACTGCTTCGACCACGGCGTGGGCGCCCCAATTCCCGGAGAGGTCCTTGGTCACGGCCTCGAACTCGTCCGGCGGCACCGCGAGGTGACCGGCTGCCTCGGCGGCTTTCCGGCGGGCGGGGTGTGGGTCGGCGACGATCGTGTGCGCCGCTCCCGCGACCGACGCGCATGCCGCGGCCAGCAGGCCGACCGGGCCCGCGCCGACGATGCCCACGGTGTGACCGCGCTCGACATGTGCGTCCCGGACCGCCATGAACGCGGTACTCAGCACGTCGCCGACGAACAAAGCCTGTTCGTCGCTGACGTTCTCGGGCGTCGGGCACAGCACTGTGTCCGCGAACGGCACCAGGACGTACTCGGCCTGTCCACCCGCGATCGCCGGGCCCACCAGTGTCGACGATCCAAACAGCCCGACCGATGGACATTGGTAGTGCATTGCCCGCGCGCAGACCGCGCACCGTCCACAAGCGACGACGTCGGAGGCGAAGACACGTTCTCCGGGCCGGAAGGGGACCTCCGAGCCCGCCTCGACAAGGGTTCCGGCGAACTCGTGGCCAAGGACCGTCCCGGGCTGGAACTGGGGCAGTTCGCCGCGGTACGGGTGGATGTCCGTTCCGCAGATCCCGGTCCGGGTGACCCGGACGATCGCGTCCCGCGGTCCGGTCAGCGCAGGCAAGGGCATGTCCTGCACGGCGATCGTGCGCGGACCCTGATACACAACGGCTTTCATCGGACGAGCACTGTCCATTCCTTGCGTTCCAAGGCCACTGCGTGTTCGGCAGTGCCCATCGTGATGACTGCATCGGTGGCCGACTCGCCATGGTTGACCACCACGAGCCGGTGCGCGCCGACGATGATCTCCACATCGGGGTCGGTGCACGTCACTTCCGGGTCGACGGCGGCCAGATCAGCCAGTGCACGGTAGAAACCGGGCCACGTGCTGGTGGTCACCGCGCCGGGCCGGGTGAACTGACGCTCCAGCGGGGCGTTGGTGAACACTATCCGGCCCGCCCCGAGCGGGTTGGCGACCAGCGCGGGAGTCGAGTCGGGGTAGTGGCCCAGCACGTGCGCTGTGGTGGTGACCATGGTGGTCGGCCGCATCTGGCCGAGGTCCCACTCGATCGGCCACAGTCGATCACCCCACCGCAGACCGGTCCGGCCGGCGTCGGTCGATTGGAAGTCCACGATCTCGGCACCGACAAGATCAGCGCCGGGGAAACCGTGCAAGTAGTCTCCAAGGGACACATAGACCGTAGCGCCCAGCCGCGCCGCCTCCCGCAGGTGTTCGGCGTCGGCGAGGGTGAAATGCGCCGCCGACGGGCAGATGACCAGGTCGTGGCGCAACTCGCCGCCCGCCACCACGTCGAACTGCAGGTGGGCCCGCTTCAACAGCAGGTATGTATGGAAAGTCGCCACCGCACTGCCGGTCCCGTCCAGGTAACTCCCGCTGTGGCCACGCAACCGCTCGGGCAGGTACAACGCGATCCGCGCGGGTGCCTTGGGCTGGGCCAGGTCGGCGGCCCGCTCGATCGTCCGCCGGTACTCGAGCATCGTGGGCTTCGGCGATCCGTCCGTGGTGTGCAGGCCGACGAAGCGTTCAACCGGACGCTCCCGATAGGGCTCGTCCACCGACACGATGTCCTGCCAGCACCAGGGGAAGATCCCGGTCGCGCCGTTGGCGAGTGCGGAGGCGGTGGTGGCACGCAGGCTGAGCGCCGCAGTGCCCACATTGACTCCGTAGCTGCCCAGTTCGTCGATCAACGGGGTGCCGTACGCAGCCGCCACGCTGGCCAGGAACGAAGGCAGGTTGGTCGCCTTGTAGGACAACGTGGACTCGATCGATCCGGGTGACCATGGCGGAAAACCGTGCACGGCGACCACATCCAGTTCGGACTGGTTGTCGCACCCGTACGGGCCGGAGCCGAACACCGCGGTGGCGTCGTTGGCCTGCAGAACCAGTGCCTCGGGGTGATGCGAGCGGATGATGTCGGCCAGCCGTTGCTGCCAATTCCGGACCTCAGCGGGCGACAGGGACTTCGCGGCGGCCATGTCGATGTTCCACAGTTCGTCGCCGAGGTCATAGGCGAGCACGTTGTCGTGCCCACTCAGTCGATCGGCCACCGCGTGGACGTACTCCTCTTGCGCAGCCAGCATTCCGGGGTCTCGCCACGGGGTGCGGCCCGCTCGCCAGGGGAGGTCCAGCAGCTGGCCGTTCATCCAGATGGTGAGCAACGACGGCACACAGCACAGGCCGGCATCGGCAGCGGCGCCGACGACCGTATCGAGGCGATCGAGCGCCTGGTGGTCCACCTTGCCCTCGATGGGCATGAAATCACGCCAGAACAGGAAGAACCGCACGGCATTCAGGCCACTGCCGGTCATCCGGCCGAAGTCCTCCCGCACTGCGTCCGGATCCCATTCGGTCCACAGTCGACAACCGGCCGCAGACGGGTGGTAGTTCACGCCAAGCGCGACGAAATCCTTACCGTCCCGGTAAAGCCGTCCGCCGCGAGTGGTGAAGGCCACGCCGATCACCCCGTCCGCAGTGCGGTCAGCACATGGTGCGCCACATAGTCGGCGTCCGCAGGAGTCATCCTGCTGTGCAACGGCAGTGACAACAGTCTGTCCGCGATCGCGTTGGTGATCGGCAGCTGCTCACGGGGTGCCGCGCCGACGCGCAGGCCGTCTGGATCGTCGAGGTAGTAGGACAACCGATGGGTCGGTGGATAGTGCACGGACGTGTGGACACCGTGCTCGCGCAGAGTCGCCCGGATCTGGTCGCGGTCGACGCCCTCGGGCAGGACTGTCGCGAACAGATGGTGCGCTGAATCGTCTGTCACATCGGCGAACGGCACCGTGACGGCATCCCGCAGCCGGTCGCGGTAGGTCTGGACGACCGTGCGGCGGACCGCGCGATCCGCGTCCAGTTTGGACAGTTGGACGCGTCCCATAGCCGCGGCGATCTCGGTCGGCCGGTAGTTCAACCCGATACCGGCGATGTCGTAGCCCGTGCGTGTGCGGGACGTACCCGTGAGGTGGTGTGCGCGCATGGCACGGATGCGGTCGAGTACGGCGTTGTCCCGGGCCAGCACCATGCCGCCCTCGGCGGTGGTGATGTTCTTCGTGGCGAAGAAGCTGAAGCACCCGATGTCCCCGAAGGTGCCCAGCGACCCGCCCGGGCCGCGCACGAGGGGAGCGTGCGCCGCGTCCTCGATCACGGCGAGCCCGTGTGCCGCGGCCACATCGGTGATCCGGCGGATCTGGGCCGGGAAGCCGCCGTAGTGCATCGCCACGATCGCCTTGGTCCGCGGGCCGATCAGCCGTTCGATGTCCCGCACGCCGACCGTCAGGTCCACTTCGGACTCCACGTCGGCGAACACCGGGACGACGCCGTGCAACGCGGACACGGCCGCGGACGCGACGAAATTCAGCGAGGGCACGATGATCTCGTCGCCCCGCCGCAGCCCGAGGGCGAGCACGGCCAGGTGCAGCGCCGCCGTACCACTGCTGACGAACACCGCGGACGAGGTGCCCACGGCACGGGCGAAGTCCGCCTCGAACTCCTGGGTGACCCGGTCGGCCGACAGCCAGCCGGACTTCAGCACGGCGGTCACCGCGTCGATCTCTTCCTCGCCGATGGTGTTGTCGGCCAGATTGACCTGCCGGTTGATCATGCCGCATGCCCTCCCGGTGTGTCGCACCCGGCGAAGTGGGCCGACACCCGCTCGGCCACTCGTCGCCAGGTCATCCCTTCACGGACCCGCCGCAGTCCAGCGGCGCCGAGCGCGGACCGGAGCGACTCGTCCAGCAGCAGACGAGTCAGCGCCTCGGCCACACCTGTCGCGGTGGCGGGGGCGATCAGTCCGTCGACGCCGTCGTGTACGACACTGTGTACGCCGGGAAAGTCACCGCTGACGACCGGTTTGCCGCAGGACCACGCCTCCATGAAGACCAGTGGGAACACGTCGTGGGTCGTCGGCAGGCAGAGCACGGTGCAGGCGGCGATCAGGTCGTGTTTGGTCTGGTCGTCGACCATGCCGAGGTCGCGCACTTCGCCGGTGGCGACGTTGGGGCCGGGGCCCGCGAACACGAACGTCGTGTCCGGCGCGTGGCGCCATACCTGCGTGGTGGCGTCGAGCAGGGCCTGGTATCCCTTGGACGGCAGTTTGCGGCTGAGGAAAAGCACGATGTCGCCGTCGATGCCGAGCCGCTTTCGCACCCCGGCCGGATCGGCGGTGCCCACCAGGTCCGGCGCCGAGGGGATCATGACGATCCGGCTGTGGTCCACGCCCAGTTGCCGGATGTGCTCGGCTTCCTGTTCGGTCAACGTGAACACGGCATCGGCCTGCCGGCACAGGGACGCACCCAGCGCTTGGTCGGGCCACACTGCCGGGCTGGACGCCGGGGTGAGCACGAACCGTGCGCCGTGCCGGTCGGCCAGCTCGCGGGCCATCGCGACTTCCTTGGGCTCGGCCAGGTCGTAGGCGTGCACCACGTCCGGGCGCTCGGTGGACGGCGCTGCCCAGCCGACGTCCGCGAGATCGGCGGGCCGCTCGGCGGTGGTGAGCACGCTGACCTGGTGACCGGCCTCGGCAAGGGCCTGCGTCGTGCGCCACGCCATCCGCTCCGCGCCACAGGTCTTGCCGGTGCCGCAACCGCCGAAGACTGTCCACACGCGACTCACGAGGCGTACCAGTCGAGCATCTGGCGCAGTCCCGTGTCGAGCGGCACCGGCTTGCGGTCCGGCAGCAGGGCGTTGAGCGTGGTAAGATCGGGCAGCCTGCGGTCCGGCGAGTTCGGCGGCGGGTCGAGCACCTCGAGGTCCCTGCTCACCCCGGCCAGCGTGAACAGCCTGCGGGCGAGGTCGGTGATCGCCAGTTCCTCGTCGTTGTTGCCGATGTTGACCACGAGTGGCTCGGGGGAGGGCTGCCGGGTCACGCCGATGGTCGCGTGCACGGCGTCGTCGATGTGACAGAACGCCCGGGACTGTTCGCCTCCGTAGACCCGGAATGGGTTCTCGCCCTTGACCATCCGGTCGATGAACTGCGGAATCACATGCGAGTGGCCCATTCTCGGCCCGTAGACGTTGAAGTAGCGGCCGATCCGCACCTTCATCCGGTGAGCGCGGTACAGCAGCAGGCTTTCGGCCACGGCTTTGCTCAGCGCGTACGACGATCGTGCCGATCGTGGCTGGGCCAGCGCGAACGGGATGTCCTCCGGCGTCGGGAACGGCGCCAGGCCGAGGTTCGCGGCGCCGTCGGCGAACTCACTGGTGGAGCTGAGGAACACGGTCTCCGGTTCGTTCGCGTCGCACCAGTCGAACATCGTCGACGCGGTGAGGACGTTGGTGCGCAACACTTCTAGTGGCGCCTGCGTTGTCCGCTGGACGCCGACCACCGCGGCGAGGTGGTACACCGTGTCCACGCGGCCGGGGATCAGGTCCGGCGGGATCGGCACGGTCAGGTCGTGCTCGACGAACCTGGCGTGCCGGCGCAGTTCGTCGAACGTCTCGTCGGCGCGGCCCCGGGACAGGTTGTCCAGCAGGGTGACTTCCACGCCGTCGGCAAGCAGGCGGCGGGCGAGATGAGCGCCGACGAACCCGGCCCCGCCGGTGATGAGTGCGTGTTCAGCCACGGCCCAGCCTCAGGTAGGTCACGGTGTCCAGCCCGGCGAGCTGCGTCTCCAGCACGCCCCACATGTCGAACACGACGGGCCGGGCCGCGGTCGTGGCGAGCAGGTCGGGGCCGTCCAGCCGCCCGTAGTCCGGGTGATCGGTCAGGACGAACACCGCGTCGGCGTCCTTCAGCCCGTCGGTCAGGTCGACGGGGTGGAATCCCATCGCGGCAATGTTCTCGGTGCCGACGACGAAATCGTGCCCGGCCAGCTGTCCGACCCGGTCGCGCAGCCGGGCGTGGACGGTGCTCGCGGCCGACCCGCGCACGTCGTCGGTCTCCGGGCGGCCCTTGTAGGCGATACCGCAGACCAGGACCTTGGCGTCGGCGAGCTCGCGGCCTTGTGCCGCCAGTGCGGCCAGAACGCGGTCGACGGCGCGGTGCGGCACGCTTTCGTTCACGGCGCGGGCCGCGGCGACCATCGGCGCGTGGTACCCGGCCTGTTGGCCCGCGTGCAGCAGCAGGTAGGGATCCTTGACCAGGCAGCTGCCGCCGACGAAGCCCGGGCGGGAGAGGTCCGGCCGCGGGTAGCGGATGTTGGCGCCGTCGATGACCTCACGCGCGTCCACACCGAACCGTTCGGCCAGCAGCGCCACCTCGTTGCCGAAGCCGTAGATCAGGTCGGTGTGCGCGTTGTTCACCAGCTTGACCATCTCGGCGGCCTCCAGGCTGGAGACGATGACCTGGTCGGGAGCCAAGGGCGACAACAACTTCCGGGCCGCTTCGGCCGACGCGCCGTCCAGGCCGCCGATGACCTGTGGCAGGGACCGCAGCTCGGCCAGGGCGGTTCCCTGGATGGTGCGTTCCGGGCAGAACGCGAGCAGCGGCGCCGCCACCTGCTCGGCCAGCCGCGGCAGCACGGTCCGGCGGCAGGTGCCGACCGGGATCGTGCTGCGGATGATCACCAGGCACCCTTCGGTGACGTGTGGTGCCAGATGGTCCACAGCGGACTCGAGGTGCCGCAGGTCCGGCTGTTTGGACTCGGCGTCCGCGGCGGTCCCGACGCAGACGATGATCGCCCGGGGGTCGCCCGCGGGCAGCCGGTCGGTGACCGTGAAGTCCTCATCGGACAGTCGCGCCAGCAGCTCTTCCAGTCCTGGCTCGTGGAACAACGGCCGCCCGGCCTGGATGGCCGCACGCACATCGGGGCTGGTGTCGACCCCGACCACGCGCAGGCCGGTGGCGGCCAGCGACGCGGCCAGGGGAAGGCCGATGTAGCCGAGGCCGATCACCGCCACATAGCCCGGGTCTGTGTTCTGTTCGGCGGACACGCCGGTCCTCACCTTCGTTGCTCGGAGTGGTTCGTCTCCAGGCAGGCCGGCCAGCAGCCGGGTGCGATCGACCTTGCCCAGCGCGGACCGGGGCAGCTGCCCGACCAGGTGCACGCGGTGCGGCAGCTCGTAGGGGCGCAGCCTGGTCCGGCAGAACTCGACGATGTCCTCGGCCACAGTGGACTCGTCCGCGACGACGGCGGCGTGCACGGCCTGCTCACCCGACCCGGTCTGGACACCGAAGACGTAGGCGTCCCGGACGGCCGGATGCCCGATGACCAGCCGCCGCACTCGTTCCGGGTTGACCTTCCGGCCGCCCACGTTGACGAACGTCTCCTTGCGGCCGGTCACATACAGCACGCCGTCCTCGATCCGCGCGGCATCACCGGTGTCGTACCAGTCGCCGCTCGCGGGCTCGATCCCGGAGGGACGGAGATATCCGGTGAACTGTGTGGCGGTTCGCACCGAAAGCGTTGTGCCGGTGCGCAGGGACACACCGGGGGCTGCGACACCGACCGACTCGGCGGGCCATTCGCGCCCGGGCACCTGCGCGGCGATCAGGCCGGTTTCCGTGCTGCCGTAGACCTGGCTGATCGGTATGCCCAGCAGCTGGTTGGCCGGGAGATCGAGTGGCCCGCCGGACGACAGCAGGAGCCGCAGTGCGCCGCGCGCAGTTGGTGGTGCAGAGGTGAGGAGCCGGTAGACGAGCGGCGTGCCGAGCATGATGGATGCGCCTTGGCTGATCGCGTGGTGGATCGCGCTGAGGCTGAACGTGTTCAGCGTCAGCAACCGTGCGCCGGCGAGTACAGCGGACGCCACGCCGCCGACCAGGCCGAAGGAATGAGCCGCAGGAATCGGCAGGAGGACATGATCGGTGCTGTCGTAGCCCAGCCAGTCCCGGTAGATCTCGCCGCCCTTGGTCACCGTGCTGAGCGTCTGCCGCGCGATTCGGGGCTCTCCGGTGGATCCCGATGTCAACTGGTACACAGCGGGATCGGCCTCGGTGGCGTCCCCGGGCGCGGAGGACAGCACCGCGGGGTAGGACTCCGGCGTGATCGTCGCCGCCGTGCGGACGCGGCGCAGAATGGACCGTTCGTCGGCCAGGTGGGAGTTGTCGCGTTCGACGCAGATAGTGTCGCGGCCGGCCAGCATGAGTCCGAAAAGGATGGCTATCCCGCTCGCGCTGTTGTCCAGCACCAGGATGACAGGTCCGGGTTCGAGCGCCCGCGTGTGCCCTGCCGCCCGGCGGGCCATGTCGTGCAACTGGGCCCACGAGGTGTCGATCCACCCGGTCCCGTCGAACTCGCTGATCGCGGTCCGGTCCGGGGTGTGTCTACTGTGGATGGACAGGGCATCGGGCAGGGGTGTCACCTCGCCTCGCCCGCGGTGAGCGAGGAGGGGTTGAGGAACCCGTCCGGGGCGGCCATGAAGTCGAGGGTCGCGGTCTCGTAGTTCTCCGGCGTGCCGATGTCGTGCCAGCTGTCGCTGAACGGGTACGAGCGCACCGGATGGCCGTGCTCGATCAACGCGGTCACCAACGCGGGCATGTCCATCCGGCCGTGCTCCGGGATGAGGGTGCGGGCGAGGGGGTCGATGACGTAGATCCCCGACGACGTGTCCACCGACAGGGCGGGTTTCTCGGTGATGCCGAGAACAAGCCCGTTGTCGGACACGTCAAGG
>CBIMJO010000148.1:0-11280 GCA_966244135.1 uncultured Actinocrispum sp.
CCTCTACATCGACCTGCACCTGGTGCACGAAGTCACCAGCCCGCAGGCGTTCGACGGACTTCGCCAGGCAGGCCGCCCGGTACGCCGGACCGATCTGACCGTGGCGACGGAGGATCACAACGTCCCCACCACCGACATCGAGCTGCCGATCGCGGACCCGGTGTCCCGCACGCAGGTTGAGACCCTGCGCAAGAACTGTGCCGAGTTCGGTGTGCCGATTTACCAGATGGGCCACGACGAACAGGGCATCGTGCACGTCATCGGCCCGCAGCTCGGGCTGACCCAGCCCGGCATGACCGTCGTCTGCGGCGACAGCCACACCTCCACCCACGGCGCGTTCGGCGCGATGGCGTTCGGGATCGGCACGTCCGAGGTCGAGCACGTGCTGGCCACCCAGACGCTTCCGTTGAAGCCTTTCAAGACCATGGCGATCAACGTGTCCGGCTCGCTGCGCCCCGGCGTCACGGCCAAGGACATCATCCTCGCGGTCATCGCGAAGATCGGCACCGGCGGCGGGCAGGGCTACGTCCTGGAGTACCGCGGCAGCGCGATCGAGCAGCTGTCGATGGAAGCGCGGATGACCATCTGCAACATGTCCATCGAGGCAGGCGCCCGCGCCGGGCTCATCGCGCCCGACGAGACGACGTTCGCGTACCTCAAGGGGCGCAAGCACGCCCCGCAGGGGGAGGACTGGGATGCCGCTGTGGCAGCGTGGCGCGAGCTGCGCACCGACGCGGACGCCACCTTCGACCATGAAGTGGACCTGGACGCCGACACGCTGACACCGTTCGTCACCTGGGGCACGAACCCCGGTCAGGGCCTGCCGTTGTCGGAGACCGTGCCGGACCCGGAGCGGATCGCCGACGAGAACGAGCGGACCGCCGCGGAGAAGGCCCTGTCCTACATGGACCTCACACCGGGCACCCGGCTGCGCGACATCGCCGTGGACACCGTTTTCCTCGGTTCATGCACCAACGGCCGCATCGAGGACCTGCGGGCCGCCGCGGACGTGCTGCGCGGGCACAAAGTCGCCAAAGGTGTACGGATGCTCGTAGTCCCCGGTTCAATGCGCGTCCGCCAGGCGGCCGAGTCCGAGGGACTGGACAAGGTCTTCACCGAGGCGGGCGCCGAGTGGCGGTCCGCGGGCTGCTCGATGTGCCTTGGCATGAACCCGGACCAGCTCAAGCCGGGTGAGCGCAGCGCATCGACATCGAACCGCAACTTCGAGGGCAGGCAGGGCAAGGGCGGGCGCACGCACCTCGTCTCCCCGCTCGTCGCCGCCGCCACCGCCGTCCGCGGCACCCTCTCATCTCCCGAAGACCTCGTCTGAAAGGCCTGGAACAGCCATGGAGCCGTTCACCACGCACACTGGAGTGGGTGTGCCGCTGCGCCGGTCCAACGTGGACACGGACCAGATCATCCCCGCCGTCTACCTCAAGCGGGTGTCCAAGACCGGTTTCGAGGACGGGTTGTTCGCCGCCTGGCGTACCGACGAGCACTTCGTGCTCAACCAGGAGCCCTACCGCGCCGGCAGTGTCCTGGTCGCCGGGCCGGACTTCGGCACCGGGTCCTCGCGGGAGCACGCCGTCTGGGCGCTGGCCAACTACGGCTTCCGGGCGGTCATCTCCTCCCGGTTCGCCGACATCTTCCGGGGCAACGCGGGCAAGCAGGGACTGCTTGCGGCACAGTGCGAGCAGCACGACGTGGAGCAGCTGTGGAAGCTGCTGGAGGCCGAGCCGGGCACGGAAGTGACCGTCGACCTGCGGGAAAGGCTTGTCACAGCGAAGGAGTTCACTGCCCCCTTCCAGATCGACGACTACACCCGTTGGCGCCTCTTGGAAGGGCTGGACGACATCGCCCTGACCCTCCGACACGCCGGGAGCATCGATTCGTTCGAGGCCGGCCGGCCGGTCTGGAAGCCCGTCACAACCCTTGCCTGACGGGGGTAATCAGGGGCCAAATGTCACCCCGATGGGCGGATCACAAACCTCTTAAGGAAAAATATGGCGTGGCGCGTGGTGGTCGCGCGCTTTTCGGCATATTGTGGCGAGAAGTCGGCCAGAAGGCCGTAACCGTCATGTGGTCACAATGGAGGACAGAAGGGTGAACAAAGCCCAGCTCATCGAGGCGCTCACGGAACGCCTGGGCGACAAGAAGACCGCAGGCGCTGCGGTCGACGGTCTCGTCGACGTGATCGTCCGCACGGTCAACAAGGGCGAGAAGGTCAACATCACCGGCTTCGGCGTGTTCGAGAAGCGTGCCCGCGCGGCCCGCACCGCTCGCAACCCGCGCACCGGTGAGACCGTGAAGGTCAAGAAGACCAACGTGCCTGCTTTCCGCCCTGGCACTGGCTTCAAGGACGTTGTGAGCGGCGCGAAGAAGCTGCCCAAGGTTGCCGCTGCCAAGCCGGCCACCGCCCGCAG
Source organism: uncultured Actinocrispum sp. (assembly GCA_966244135.1). GTDB lineage: Bacteria > Actinomycetota > Actinomycetes > Mycobacteriales > Pseudonocardiaceae > Kibdelosporangium. The sequence continues at coordinate 2,424 of CBIMJO010000148.1, forward strand.
CGCCGCCGGCACCACCACGCGTGCCGCCGCCACTCGCAGCACCGCGTCCACCACCCGGACGCGTTCGACCGCGACCGCCGCGAAGAAGACGGCCGCCGCGAAGCCTGCTGCCGCAGCAAAGACGGCTGCCGCCAAGCCGGCCGCCGCCAAGACGACGACCCGTCGTGCCACCAAGACGGCCGCCAAGGCGACCGCCGCGAAGAAGACGTCGGCCGCGTCTTCCCGCAAGCCGGCTGCCAAGAAGGCGGCCAAGTAGTTCGACACCATGCTGTGAAGCCCACCTGGGGACGCCTGGGTGGGCTTTACTGTGTCCGCAGCACGTTTGGATTGCTACGAGCAGGTAGGGCTGCAGGTTCCTGCAACCGCTAGATGTTGTGGTGGGGGACCGCTCCGGGGTCCGCCGGTTGTGGTTGGGGCATCGGTGATCGAGCGGTTCGCCTGGCATATCCCCGGGTTCGGTGAACCCGGGCGCCCCGGCGGCCCATTCGCAGGTACAGCGCGGTATTCCAGGCTCGCCGCCGGAGTCGTCCGCGGCAACCGTGATCAGAACGGTGTGTTCTTGGCCCCTGGAAGGGTCTCTGCGGCCCGAAGGGCCGCTTCTGGTGATCTCCCACGCACTTCGGGACGCTCAGGGCTTGGGCAGCGGGCTGGGGTAGTAGTCCGCCGCCACCAGCTTCGGTCCAGGATGGACGAACGTCAGCACCCAGAGGCTGCCCTTCTTCGACTGGACTTTGGCCAGGTCAAGGCCCGATTCCTTGGCATACCCCGAGATCAGCCCGGGGATGACGCCGCCCTGGCTGCACACCGCGGCCACGCCGCCGTCCGCCGCGATCTCGCCGAGCCTGCGGTGCGCCGCCACCGGATCCGACGGGTACTCACGTTCGCTCAGCGACGGCTCCTGAACGACCGTCCTACCGAGATCAGTGGCGAGACCGGCCAACGTATCCACGCACCGCGTCAGTGGCGCCGCATGGACCCGCTCGGCCCCGAACAACGGCAACAGCGAACGCAGGGCCTCGGCCTGCCACTGGCCCGTGGCCGACAACGGCCGCAACGCGTCCGGACCGGTCCACAACTCCCGCTTGCCCGCCTTGGCATGCCGGACGAGCAGCACCGATGTCGTTTCCACTGGTAGCCGGGTGAACTCGGCGAGCACCGCGCGATCCTGTGGATAACTCAGCATTTCGCTGGCTTCGTCAACTGTCAGCCAGCGCAGCTCGTCCACTTCGTCGTTCGGCCGGAAAGCGCCGCCGACGGCCCGCGCCGCGAAGTAGTCGACCTGTTTCTCCGCGTCGCCAACCGAATACCGAACAGTGTTCAGATGCCGGCCCAGAACCACCCGCAGGCCGGTCTCCTCGGCCACCTCACGGACCGCTGCCTGGGCAATGGTTTCGCCTCGGTCGAGTTTTCCCTTGGGCAGCGACCAGTCGTCATAGCGGGGCCGGTGCACCAGCGCGAGTGCCCCGGCCCGCCAGACGACGGCGCCGGCCGCCGCGATTCGCCTGGAAGTCAACGCCTCAGCCTTGCGCTCCATGCAGATGAATCATTTCCCGTTGGTGGTCCCGGACCTTCTCGATCTCGGTCGGCGAGGGCTTCCACTCGCCGTCCAGGTGCAGCACCCAGCAGCGGGTGGCCGGGTCCAGCGCCGAGTCGAACATCGCGTCCAACTGCTTGACCAGCCGCGGGTTGCGCACCGGGACCTGCACCTCGACGCGGCGGTCGAGGTTGCGGTGCATCATGTCCGCGCTGCCGATCCAGCGCTCGTCCGACCCGACGAAGTGGAACACCCGCGAGTGCTCCAGGAACCGGCCGAGGATGCTGCGCACCGAGATGTTCTCGCTCAGGCCCAGGATCCCCGGCTTGAGCGCGCAGATCCCGCGCACCACCACGTCAACCGGCACACCGGCCTGCGAGGCGCGATAGAGCGCGTCTATCACCTGCTCGTCCACCAACGAGTTCACCTTGAACCGGATGCCGGCCGGGCGGCCCTCGCGGACGTGCTCGACCTCACGCTCTATGCGTTCGATGATGCCTCGCCGGATCCCGTGCGGTGCCACCAGGAGGCTGCGATACGTGTCCTGGCGGGCGTACCCGGTCAGCACGTTGAACAGCTCGGTGAGGTCCGCGCCGATCGACGGTTCGGCGGTGAGCAGGCCGATGTCCTCGTACAGCCGCGCGGTCTTCGGGTTGTAGTTGCCGGTCCCGATGTGGCAGTAGCGGCGGATCGTGGACCCCTCCTGGCGCACCACGAGCGAGGTCTTGCAGTGCGTCTTGAGCCCGACCAGGCCGTAAACCACGTGCACGCCCGCCTTTTCCAGGGCACGGGCCCACTTGATGTTGGCCTGCTCGTCGAACCGCGCCTTCAGCTCGACCAGTGCCACCACCTGCTTGCCCGCCTCGGCAGCGTCGATCAGGGCGTCCACAATGGGCGAATCACCCGATGTCCGGTAGAGGGTCTGTTTGATCGCCAGCACATGCGGATCGCTCGCCGCCTGCTCGATGAAACGTTGCACGCTCGTGGAGAACGAGTCGTACGGGTGGTGCACCAGCACGTCACCCTCGCGCAACGTGGCGAACACGCTCTTGGGCGTCTCGTGCTCGGCGAACGCCGGGTGCGTGGCCGGGACGAACGGCGCGTCCTTGAGATCCTTGCGGTCCACCGCGTGCAGCTGCCACAGGCACGACAGGTCCAGCAGCCCGTCGATGACCACGACGTCGTTCGCCGCCACCTCGAGCTCGCGCAGCAGCAGCTCCTGCATGTGCTCGCTCATGTCGCTGGCGATCTCCAGCCGCACCGGCGGGCCGAACCGGCGCTGCGCCAGCTCGCGTTCCAGTGCCAGCAACAGGTCCTCGTCGCGGTCCTCCTCGACCTCCAGGTCCGCGTTGCGGGTCACCCGGAACTCGTGCACCTCGGTGACCTCCATCCCGGTGAACAGCTCACCGAGATGCGCCGCGATCAGGTCCTCCAGCGGCAGGAAGGTGGCGCTCCATTCGTCCCCATTGGACTGGACGTTGAGCAGCCTCGGCACGTTGTCGGGCACCTTCACGCGGGCGAACCGCTCGGTGCCGCCCTCCGGGTCGCGAACGGTGACCGCGAGGTTCATCGACAGCCCGGAGATGTAGGGGAACGGGTGCGCCGGGTCCACCGCGAGCGGCGTGAGGACGGGGAAGACCTGCTCGGTGAAGTACTGGTGCAGCCGCTGTTTGTCGTCCTCGCCGAGCTCGTTCCAGCGCACGATCCGGATGCCGCGCCCGGCCAGTTCGGGGCGCACGCGCTGCTCGAACGCGGCCGAGTGCTGCTCCACCAGCTCCTGGTTGCGTTTGGCGATGTAGGCCAGTTGTTCGCGCGGAGTCAACCCGTCGGCCGACCGGACCGACAGCCCGGTCTCCCGCCTTCTCTTCAGGCCCGCCACCCGGACCATGTAGAACTCGTCCAGGTTCGACGCGAAGATGGCCAGGAACTTCGCGCGTTCCAGCAGTGGCTGCGACTCGTCCTCGGCCAGGGCCAGCACCCGGGCGTTGAAGTCCAACCAGGACAGTTCGCGGTTGATGTACCGGTCGTCGGGCAGACCGGTCTCGGTGGTCTCCTTGGTGACGGCGGGCGGAGCCGCCGGACCCGTTCGCTCCGGCCGGTTCGCGGGCGGTGGCGGGGCGGGGGCGGGCTGGTCGATGGGGCCGTTCGTGCTGTCCGTGCTCACGGCAAGCCATTGTCCAGCACTTATCGGCAGAATGCGCGTCCGTGGCTGGACAAGGTCGTTAACACTCGATCGGACCACACGCCAGTGCGCCCAGTAGCGCCGAAGTGTGCAGGCCCAGACCGAGATCCCGGGCGAACCGGAGATCTTGTGGCGTATCGACGTCGCAGCGCAGCGAGGGCCAACTGTCCGTGAGCGCCGCCGCGCCGGACAACGCGTGCGCGAGCGCGGAGCCCTTGCCGAACCTCGGGTCCAGCGGACCGCCCGGCGCGGACAGCAGCAGTGTGGTCCCGGTTGTCTGGCGGTCGGCGACGAAAGCCCGCCTGCCGTCGGCGGACTTCAGCGCGGCGGCCAGTTCGTCGGACCGCAGCGCAGGCAGATCGGCCTGCAATGCGCCGATCCGCCCAGCCGGATCCGCTTCCCGCAGCACGGCCGCACCCCGCCGGTAGGCCGCGTTCAGCCCGGGCACCGGTCCTTCGGGCACGCTCTCGAACCCCTTGGCGGCCAGCGTGGCCGCGACCTGCGCGTCGGACCTCACCACGAGCACACGACGAACCCCGTCGGCGTTCGCTGCGGCCGTGACTGTGTCAAGCAACACGGCGAGAACCAGCCGTGCGTGGTCGTCCGGCGCGACCGCGCCACGCAGCCGCGACTTGGCGTCGGGCAGCGCCTTCACCGGGACGACGAGATCTGTCTGCACCACCCAATACTGCCTGAAACCTGTGAGCGTTGCTGTGACACACGCGGCACTTAGACTCGGCACCACAAGTGACCAGGAGGAGGAACGTTGGCGGGTCGTGAGAAGGACGGGTTCTGGGTGAAGACCGCGGCGGCGGTGTTCTACCCGATCACCTGGCTGGGCCGGCGGGTGACCCGGGGTGCCGAGCGGATTCCCCGCCAGGGCGGCGCGATCCTGGTGTTCAACCACATCTCGCACCTCGATCCCGTGGTGGACGCGGTGTTTGTGCACCGGAACAAACGAGTGCCCCGGTTCCTGGCCAAGGACAGCCTGTTCCGCATCCCGGTGGCGGGCAAGGTGATCGCCGGCGCGGGCACGATCCCGGTATACCGGGGCACCGCGAACGCGGGCGACAGCCTGCGCGCGGCCGACGAGGCGCTGCGCGAGGGCAAGATCGTCTGCATCTACCCGGAGGGCACCATCAGCAAGGACCCCGAGGGCTGGCCGATGCGGTCGTTCCCGGGCGTCGCGCGCCTCGCGCTGGCCCACGACGTGCCGGTGCTGCCGATCGCGCGCTGGGGCACCCGCGACATCCTCAACGGTTACACCAAGAAGTTCACCCCGTTCCCCCGCAAGACCATCACGACGTATGTGGGTGAACCGGTGGACCTTTCCCGGTACCGGAGCGAAGGCACGCCGAGCAACGTGACCCTGATGCGCGTCACCGACGTGGTGATGACCGACGTGAAGAAGCTGCTCGCGGAGATCCGCGGCGAACAGGCACCGGACGGGTTCGTCAACCCGCGGAAGGCCGAGGCCTGACATGGAACTCACACGAGTCGCCGTCCTCGGCGCGGGATCCTGGGGCACCACATACGCGAAGGTGATGGCCGACGCGGGCGTCGAGGTCGTGCTGTGGGCACGCCGCCCCGAGGTCGCCGCGGCCATCCAGGACAAGCACGAGAACCCCGGCTACCTGCCGGACATCCGGCTGCCGGACAACCTGACGTCCACTTCGGACCCGCGCGAGGCGCTGGACGGCGCCGAGGCGGTCGTGCTCGCGGTGCCCAGCCAGAGCCTGCGCGCGAACCTCTCGGAGTGGCGCGAACTCCTGCCCGCCGGTGCGACCCTGGTCAGCCTGGCCAAGGGGGTGGAATTGGGAACTCTCAAGCGGATGAGCGAGGTCGTCGCCGAAGTCGCCGGGGTGCCTTCGAATCACGTCGCCGTGGTGTCCGGACCGAACCTGGCCATGGAGATCGCACGCGAACAGCCGACCGCCACGGTCATCGCGTGTGAGGACCACGATCGTGCCGTGCTGATCCAGCACGCCAGTACGACCGGCTACTTCCGGCCGTACACCAACACCGACGTGGTCGGCTGCGAACTCGGCGGTGCCTGCAAGAACGTCATCGCGTTGTCCTGCGGGATGGCCACCGGGCTCGGCTTCGGCCACAACACCACCGCCACCCTGATAACCAGGGGTCTCGCGGAGACCGCGCGGCTCGGCGTGGCGCTGGGCGCGGACCCGATGACGTTCGCCGGCCTTGCCGGGATGGGGGATCTGGTCGCGACCTGTTCGTCTCCGTTGTCCCGCAACCGAACCTTCGGCGAGCGGCTCGGGCGTGGACATACGTTCGAAGAAGCCCTCGAGGCAACCCACGGCCAGGTCGCCGAGGGCGTGAAGTCCAGCTCGTCGATCCGGGAACTCGCGCTGCGGCACGGGGTCGACATGCCGATCACCGAAGTGGTGCACCGGGTCTGCCACGACGGGCTGGACCCGCAGAAGGCCGGCCCGGAACTGATCGGCCGCAAGGTCAGGCCGGAACGGTGACGGAGCTGGGCGACGGGACCCGTTGTGTGCACGCGGGTCTCGCGGATCCCGTTCCCGGAACACCGTTGCTGGCCTCGCCGGTGTTCGGCACCGGCTACCACTTGGGACATCCGTCCTACGGCTACGGCCGGGCGGACAACCCGACGTGGCGGGCGCTCGAGGAGGCGATCGGGTCGCTGGACGGCGGGGAGTGTGTGGTCTTCCCGTCCGGCATGGCCGCGATCTCCGCTGTTCTCAAGACCTGCGAGGGCAGGCTCGTGTTGCCTTCGGACGGTTACTTCGTGACCCGCTCGTATGTCCGGTCGGAACTGCCGTGGCTGGAGGTGATCGAGGTGCCGACCGCGGGACCGTGGCCCTCGTTCGACGGCGTGGGCCTGGTTCTGCTGGAGACACCGTCGAACCCCGGGCTGGATGTGTGCGATATCACTGTCCTGGCGGCGGAAGCGCACGCGGCCGGCGCGCTTCTCGCTGTGGACAACACGACCGCGACCCCGCTGGGGCAGCGTCCGCTGGAGCTCGGCGCGGACTTCGTTGTGGCTAGTGATACCAAAGCGCTTGCTGGGCACAGTGATGTCGTTCTTGGACACGTCACGTGCCGCGATCCCGCGCTGGCCGCCCGGATCCGCGAGTCGCGGACGTTCAGCGGCAGCGTGCCCGGGCCGTTCGAGACCTGGCTGGCGCACCGGGGACTGGGGACGTTGGACCTCCGCCTCGCGCGGCAGGCGGCCAACGCATCCGCTGTATATAAGGTGCTGTCCTCGGCGCCGGGCGTGACCGGGCTGCGATGGCCTGGGGCGCCAGCGGATCCGTCGTATGCCCTGGCAGTCCGGCAGATGCGCCGGTTCGGCGGGGTGCTGACGTTCTGCTTGCCATCCGCCGCACACGTCGACCGGTTCCTCGCCGCGAGTTCCCTGGTGACCGGCGCGACGAGCTTCGGCGGCCTGCACAGCACCGCCGACCGCCGCGCGCAGTGGGGCGACCCGGTCCCCGAAGGCCTGGTCCGGTTGTCCGCGGGCTGCGAGGACACCGACGACCTCGTCGCGGACATCCGCGCCGCACTCGCCGCGACCGGCTGACGGAGTGTCCATCCCGAACAAGCCGTCTCGGCCGCGACTCGCGCGGCCGAGACGGATGCTCATCCCTCAGCAGAGAGTCCAGTTACCAGGCCAACTGCCGTTGCCGCGGTAGCGGCACCACCACCGACCATCTGTTCCTATGGTCTGCACGCCGATCGCCGGCAGGGCGAAGCTCCATACGCCATTGTCGGTCGACTTGTAGGCGTGCCCATCCAGCCGCGCCCAACCGGACGCTCCTTTCCAGGTGTGGTAGATGGTCCAGTTGGTGCCGTGATCCTTGCCGTCGTCCCACCAGGTGACATGCCTTGCCTCGCGGCGCCGGACCTGCTTTCCTATTCGCCATGATGCGCGCTATGGCTGACGGACGGGGTCACATCGACCTCGGCTTCGTCGCGAGCGCGCTGTGTCTTCCTCGGTGATCGGCCCGTTGTCCTGTTCGCGCCTGCTTTCCCGAGGAAATCCCCATGTTCGCCGTACCCGAGAACACCATTGCCCAGGCCGCTTCGCCGACGGCGGCTCACCCCCAGCGAGTCGCCCGTGCGGTCGCCCTCGACCGGGCCAGGTGGGCAGGTCTGCTGCGCTACGACCCGGCCGAGCGCTACACCGCGCTGATCGAGCGCACGCCCGAGTACGAGGTGTGGCTGATGAGCTGGCTGCCCGGCCAGTCCACCGACCTGCATGACCACGGCGACGCAACGGGTGCGTTCACCGTGGTCTCCGGTGTGCTCACCGAACGGGTGCTGCGCAGCAACCTCGTGCACGACCTGCGCGCCGGGCAGTCACGGGTGTTCGCGTCGGGGTACGCCCACCAGGTGGTCAACTACAGCATCGACCCCGCGGTGAGCATCCACGTCTACGAGACCACGCGGGAGATGCGCTCCTTCACGTGAACTGGTGTGTCCCAGCCGGTCTCGAGGTCGGGGCTCGGCTGCGGCTCACCCCAGACCTGGGTGATCGGCAGCACGCCGGCCCAGGCCGAGTTGCCGGTGATGTCCTCGTCCTCGTCGACCGGCGGGCCGGACCGGACCTTCACCGAGGCCTCGGACAGATCCAGTGCCAGCACAACGGTCTGCGCCAGTTCCTTCTTGTTGGGCTCGCGGGTGTGCTCCCACGATCCGGGCGCCAGGTGTTCGGTGAGCACCTGCAGGCCGTGCAGTTTCTCGTCGCCCTCGAGCACCCGGGCCTGGCCGTGGATGATCGCGCAGCGGTAGTTCACCGAGTGGTGGAACACCGAACGCGCGTAGACGATCCCGTCCAGATGCGTGACCGCGACGCAGATCTCGCTGGTAGCGGCCGTACGGAGGCTGCGCGCGCCCGAGGAACCGTGTAGATACAAGGTGTCCCCGTCGCGGCCGTAGCCGGTGGGCAGCACCAGCGGTGAGCCGTTGACGACGACCGAGAGATGGCAGACGAGCCCGGCGTCGAGCACCGCGTCCAGGGTGTCCCGTTCGGTGACGGCGCGCTGCTTGCCGCGCTGGATCGTGCGTCGCGGGGTGGGTGAGAGTGCTGTCCGGTTCACGGTTTCCAGAATGACCGGCGAAGTGGCATCCTCAAAGGGCCAAAAACGGAAGAATTC
>CBIMJO010000149.1:0-11241 GCA_966244135.1 uncultured Actinocrispum sp.
CCAGGACCGTGGAGTCCACGAAGGTCGTTCCAGACAGGTCCAGCACCACGCGACCGTCCCTGGCCCGCGACACGCAGATCGACATCATCCCGTCCTCGCGCTGCTCATCGACCTCACCGTCGAGCACCCGGACCCGGCACGTGCCGCAGAACCCCTGCCGGCACGAGTACCCGATCGATGGGATGGCCTCCCGGATGACCTCCAAGGCCGACCGGTCCGGCGGCACGTCCAGCACGAGCCCGCGCCGCCGGAGTTCGACGGTGAACGGACGACCATCCCGGATGGGCGGTGGCGAGAACCTCTCGTAGTGCAACCCGAAAGGCCGGTCGACACGGACGCCGGCGATCATCGGCGGTGGCCCGCAGCAGTAGACATGGGTGTCCGGCAACGCTTTCGTCAGCAGTTCGGCCCCGCTGACCGGCACGCCGAACTCGTCGTCCGGGCGGATCCACACGCGGTCCGGGTCGAGCGCGGCGATCTCGTCCAGGAACGGCATCGACTCGCGTGACCGTCCGCAGTAGACGAGATGCCAGTCGTTGTCTGTCACCGCCTTGACCATCGGCAGGATGGCAGTGACGCCTATCCCTCCGGCAATGAACAGATAACGTCGTCTGTCAATCAACGGGAAGGCGTTGCGCGGCCCCCTCACCCGCACAACGTCTCCCTCGGCCAGCCGATGCACCTCCCGTGACCCACTGCCGAGCCTGCGGACCGCGATCCGGTAGGTGAACCGGTCTTCCGGGTCGCCACACAGGGAGTACTGCCGCACGGTCCCGGATGGCAGTTCCAGGTCGATGTGACACCCGGGTTGCCAGGCGGGCAGTGGCGCCCAGTCCGGCGTGGACAGACGAAGACTGACAACGTCTTCTGCCTCAACGGATCTCTGTCTGACAATAGTCGTCATCTGTCGATCGTTAACAGGACGGACCGGGGGATCGGACCGCAGCATGCTCGTGACGACCTCGAACGCCGTCAACGCCTTGGTCGCGAAGCCCCACGACCGGTCCGCGCGGGGCCGGCCGTAGAGATCGGGCGGGAGGTTCACTGCCCGGCGGCCAATGCGGCCGGGGAACTGGCCAGGTAGGCCACCGCCTGGCTGGTGGAGCCCTCCTGCGACGGGTGGTACGAGCGCCGGAAGTACGTCATCATCGACCGCCTGACCTGCCCCGGACTCGGTGTGAGGCCACGCTTTCCGGTCCGCACGAGATCACGCCAGCGCGGCTTCACCGTGGTCCGCGGGTCGTTGGCCATCAGGAACCGCACACCGCGGCTCCACTGCCAGAGCAGGAACGGCACCGCGATCGCCATCGCCGACACCCGCGTGGCGAACCGCCCGTCGACGTGCATGAACAGGTCGAACGCGACCGACCGGTGCTCCACCTCCTCGGCGCCGTGCCACCGCAGCAGGTCCAGCATGGTCGGGTCGGCCCCGGCCCGGTCCAGCGCGTGCGAGTCGAGCACCCACTGGCCGAGGAACGCCGTGACGTGCTCGACCGCGGCGATCACCGCGAGCCGGGACACCAGCCATTTCCGCCCGCCATCCGGCCGGTCGAGCCGGTGCCGGAAGAACCATTCGAGCTGGTGCACATACGGAGCCGGGTTCAGGCCCTGGCGTTCGAGGTGGTCCTGCGCGCCCTGGTGGGCCGACGCGTGCATCGCCTCCTGGCCGATGAACCCGACCACCTCCTCACGCAGCCGCTCGTCGGTGACCAGCGGCAACGCCTCCTTGAACACCTCCACGAACCACCGCTCGCCCTCCGGCAGCAGCAGGTGCATCACGTTGAAGACGTGCGTCGCGAACGGCTCGCCCGGAATCCAGTGCGGCGCCAGGCCGTCCCAGTCGAACCGCACGTCCCGCGGCCTCAGCACCAGGTTCTCCGGCTCGTCCACCAGCCCACCTCCCCGTTGAGAGACTGAATGTCATCATAGACAAACTGTCAACAACGGCAAGAGGGCGGTGCGCTGCCACCGCCCTCCCGGGAATCTCAGAACTGGAAGAGGATCTTGCCGGTGCGGCCGGGACGCTGGGCGTGCGCGAAGGCGTCCTGGAACTTCTCCAGCGGGTAGGTCGCCTCGACGGCCGCCTTCAGCTCACCCTTGTCCACAAGGGACGCCAGGTAGCGGTAGGCCTGCTCGACCTCGGCACGCGGGGCGTTGCGGATCCAGTTGATCACCCACATCCCGCGGTGGACGATCTCGCCGTAGACGAAGTTGCCGATCGGCAGCTGGGCCACCTCGCCGGTCTGCGACGAGTAGGTGACGACGGTGCTGCCGAAGTCCAGCGACTTGGCCAGCTCGCCCGCGGTCGCGTCGCCGGCGCCGTCCAGCACCGCCTTGAGCTTGGTGCCGCCGAGGACCGTGGCGATCCGGCCGCCGAGGTCGTCACCGTCCACAATCACCACATCGGCGCCCAGGGCCTCAAGCCCTGCAACGGCTTCTGGACGGCGGACGACGCTCAACGTCCTGATCCCGGCCAGCTTGGCCAGTTTGACCACGTACTGGCCGACCGCGGAATTGCCCAGGTTCTGGCCGATCCACTCGCCCGGTTTGACGTCAACGTACTTGTGCAGCAACAGATACGCGGTCGCCGGGTTGATCGGCAGCATGGCCAGCTGCGCGGCGTCGGCCGAGTCGGGCACGACCACGGTGTTGCGGGCCGGTACGACGATCTGCTCGGCCCAGGTGCCCTGCTCGTAGGTGGGCAGGATGATCACGCGGCGGCCCACCAGGTCCTGGTGCGCGGCGGACCCGGCCTCGATCACCCGGCCGACACCCTCCGAACCCAAGGAGTAGGGCAGCTCGGCCGGGGTGAACCCGTACCAGCCGTTGGCCAGCAGGAAGTCCGCCGGGTTGATGGTCGCGGCTTCGGTGGCCACCAGCACATCGTCGGCGCCTAAGGTGAGCTTCGGGTTCTCCTGCAACGTGATCCCGTTGATGTCGCCCACCGCGTTCAGCATGATGCGGCTCATTGTCGTTGTCTCCTCGTGAATTCAACGGAACAGAATGCCGAAGACGTGCGCGAAGAAGGAGTCGAACGCGGCGGCGTTCTTCTCGGCCTTGACCCGCAGGATGGCGCCTTCCCACGCGTCGAGGACGAACCGCCCGGCCTGCTCGGCGTCCAGGTCCGTGGGCACCTCACCGGCCGCCTGCGCGGCCCGGATGAACACCGCGATCTCCGCGGCCCACCCAGCCAGGCTGGCCTGGACCTGAGTGCGGATCGGGAGGCTGTGGTCGGCGGCCTCCTCACCCATGTTGCCGATCAGGCAGCCCCGGGTGAACCCGTTGGCCTCGATCAGGTCCCGCTGCGCGGTGAACCGGCTGCGCAGCTGATCGAGCACCGGCGAACCGGGATCGACACCCTCCCACTGCGACTGCTCGGTGTACCGGGCCACCGCAGCCGCTCCCAGATCCTCCTTCGACCGGAAGTGGTTGTAGAACGACCCTTTCGGCACACCCGCGGCCTTCGTGATGGTGTCGACCGAACACCCGTTGTACCCACCCCGATGGAACTCCACCACCGCCGCATCCACGATCTTCTCCCGCACATTCACCCTCGGCATGCCTCCAATGTGACCGGTCGTCTTAGCCTTGTCAAGCGGTCGGGGTGGATGGGCGGCGAGGGAGGTCGGTCAGCAGGGTATTCCCAGGTCAGAGTGGCGAAGTGACGCCGGTCTCGGGCACCCGGACCAGGTCGATGTCGGCCTTCCGCCACTCGAAGCGAGGGCGAGGCGCGGCAGGGAGGGCACGGCAGGCCGAGGCGCGGTAGGGCGAGGCGCGGTAGGGCGAGGCGCGGTAGGGCGAGGCTGGCCAGGCGCGGCAGGACGGAGCCGGGCCGGAGGCACGGCGGAGCGGGCGTGGCATGGCGAGACAGAGCGGTCTGAGCGAAGCAGGGGCGATGCAGGCCTAGGCGCGGCGGAGCCGGAGCGGAGCGGGGCCAGGCACGACAGGGCGAAGCGAAGCGAAGCGGAGCAGAGCCAGGCCACGCCTGGCCGGGCTGGCTCGGGCAGGGCGAAGCGGGGGCGGGGCGCGGTAGGACGAAGCGGGGCGGGGCGAAGCGGGTGGGCTGCAGTGCCGGAGGCGGGCCGGTGTGTGGCAGGGCGGAGCGAGAGGTGGGTCGCGGCGGAGCCTGGGCATGGCGGAGCGGGGGCGAGGCTCGGCGTTGCAGAGCCGAGCGGAGCAGGCGGGGCGGGCGGGCCAGGCCGGGTGAGGTGCGGCAAGGCGAAGCGGGGCGCGGTGAAGCGGGCAGGACAGGGCGGGCTGGGGCGGAGCCGGGCAGGGGCGGTCCGAGGTGGGCCACGCTGGAGAAATGCCAGCCTCGATCAGCCGGATCAGGTCAGGATCGCCAACTGACGCCAATCTGAGCCGCCCGGATCAGACCAGAGTGTCGACGGAGGTCGGCCTCCGGCGCCGGGTCTGAGGTGGCCGAGTACTGCCGACGTGCGCCACCAGATCCGGATCCGGATGGCGAAGCGATGTCGGCCTCCGCCACCCGGACCGCGCCGAGGCGGGGCAGGCCAGGGCGCGGCGAGGCCGGGGCGGAGTGAGGTCGGCCTCGGCGAGCCGGGTCAGGTCAGGATCGCCGAGTGACGCCAATCCGGGCCGCCCGGATTGGGCTTGAGTGGCCGAGTGAGGTCGACCTTCGGCACCGGCACCCGGGGCCGGGTGATGCCGACTTCCGCCGCCTGAGCCACATCTGGGTGGCGACGCCGGTCTTCGCCAGGCGCCCGATCACGGCCGCAGCCACCTGAGTCATGGCCGCATGATGATCTTTCCTCGGATCTCGCCTGCCTCGGCGCGGTGGTGAATGTCCGGGAGGGCGGTGAGGGGGTGGGTTTCGGTGATGTCGAGGGTCACGGATCCGGCGTCGATCAGACTGACGAGGCGGCGGAGGTCTTCGGGGTCGTTGCGCATCACCATGTGCGCCGCCCGGATGTCCACAGTGGATGGGACTGTGACCGGGACCGATACCGAGATGATCACTCCGCCGGGCCGCACCCAGGGCAGGATGTCCGCGGTGTCCGGGAAGCCGGTGATGTTCAGGATGGTGTCGACGGGTTCGCTGAGAGCTTCGGTCACCGGGGTCGTGGTGTAGTCGATGATGTGGTCGGCGCCTTGACTGGCGACGGTCTGGTGGCTACGGGGGCTGGCCGTGGCGATGATGTGGGCGCCCGCGTGTTTGGCGAGCTGGACCGCGTAGCCGCCGACTCCCCCGCCCGCGCCGTTGACCAGAACCCGCTGTCCGGCAACGACTCCTGCGTGCTCGAAGACGGTCTGCCAGGCGGTCAGGCCGGCCAGTGGGATGGCCGCGGCGTGCGCGAGCGGAACCGTCACCGGGGCGTGCACCAGCTGCGAAGCCGGGGCGGCGACGTACTCCGCGGCCGCTCCCCCGTCCAGGACGCCGATCACGTGGTCGCCAAGCGCGAGGGTGTCCACGCCCGGGCCTAGGGCGACGACGGTCCCGGCAACGTCCCACCCGAGGGTGAACGGCAGCGTGATCGGAAACAGCGAGGCCAGTACACCTGAGCGCAGGGCCAGTTCGGTGGGGTTGAACGAGGTCGCGGCGACTTCGAGCAGGACCTCGCCGGGTGCCGGAACGGGAATGGGCAGGTCGTCGAAGCTGATGGCCGAGCCGAACGACCGGATGCGCGCTGCTTTCACCAGGCTGACAGTAGAGCGGGGTCAGCGAGACGAACCATACGTGAAAGTCCCCGGTCTATGTGAGATCGTCTCTGGGTGGATGTGCTCAGTGATGTGCTGGCGGTGATGCGGACTGGGTGGCCGGTGTCCGCGCGGGCGGTCTGGCACGGACCGTTCGGTCAGCGGTTCGCCACGGTGCGCGGGTCCGCCGGGTTCCAAGTCGTGCTGCAGGGCACGTGCTGGCTGATCGCGCCGGACGCCGAACCGACCCCGCTCGGCCCGGGTGACGTGGTGTTCATGCCGCACGGTCGCGGGCACGCGCTGGCCAGCAGCGCGGACATGGAGCTCGCCGAATGCGATCCCAGCAACCCGCCGACGGCACCGCCGGCCACCACCGACGGGCCGCTCACGGCGACGTTGTGCGGGGCATACCAGCTGGATCCCACGCGTGCCCATCCGTTGCTGCGCAGCCTGCCTGAGCTGATCCACCTGCCCGCGCGGATCGGCCGGCACCAGGACCTGCGCGCCGCGATCGACCTGCTGGCCGCCGAGCTCGACCGGCCCCGGCTGGGCACCGACGCGCTCATCCCCGCCCTGCTCGAGACCCTGTTGCTGTACCTGTTGCGCGCCTGGTTCGACGACCAGCCACCGGAAACCGGCTGGGCCGCCGCCCTTCACGACACGTCGGTGGCCGCCGCGCTGCAGGCGATCCACCTCGACCCCGCGAGGCCCTGGACCGTCGCTTCCCTCGCGGCGGAGGCCGGCCTGTCCCGGGCGCCCTTCGCGCGGCGGTTCGCCGAGCTGGCCGGGCGGCCACCGTTGACCTACCTGACCTGGTGGCGGATGGTCATCGCGGCCGGGATGCTGCGCGACACCAGCTCCCCGCTCACCGCCATCGCCGGAAAGGTCGGCTACGCCTCGGAGTTCGCCTTCGCGCATGCGTTCAAACGCGTCTACGGCATGCCGCCCGGCCGCTTCCGCGCCACGCACACCACCGGAGTCGTTTCGGACATGCCCTGAGCGGTAATGCCATGGGCATGATCGGACGTATTCGAAGCGTTGTCGTGGACACCCGGACGCCCCGGGACCTGGCCGAGTTCTGGGCCAAGGTGCTCGGCGGGGAGATCGTGCCGGACGAGCCGGACTGGGTGACGGTGCGGGATGACCGCGGGCGCAGGCTGGCCTTCCAGCTCTCGCCCGAGCACAAGGCCCCGAGGTTCCCGGACACCCATGGGTCGCAACAGTTCCACCTGGATCTGGAGGTGGACGACGTCGACGAGGCCGAGCGGCAGGTCCTCGCGCTGGGCGCCACCCGCGTGACCGACGCTCAGGCGGATGGCACGTTCCGCGTGTTCCGCGACCCGGCCGGGCACACATTCTGCCTGGTGTACGACGTCACGCCGGTCGGCTAGCGTTAGATCCCGGCCAAGCTGCCGAAGGACAAGGTCGAGTCGTTCGGTGACCACACGCCGATGGGCCGGCCCGCGCACCCGGACGAGATCGCGCCGAGCTGTCTCTTCTTCGCCGCGGACCGGCTGTCGTCGTACTACACCGGCGAGATGCTGGGGGCGTTGGGGCGGCGAGACGCATCCGGGCTGAGTCAGATGGTCACCAGGATGATCCACAGGCGGTCCTTCTTCATGGTCGTTCCCCTTTCAGGACAAGGCGGGCGGGCAGCAGGATCGAGGCGGCCGCGACCAGGGCGGATGTCCGCGAAACCCCGAAGACCGCCACCTGAACGGCGAGCAGGCAGGTGGCGACCGCGACGATCATGGGCAGGATCCCGTGGGAGAACGCGAAGTTCCCGGGCACCATCCCGGCCAGGACCAGAACCTGCCTGAGTATCTGGGCGGCGAGGATTCCCAGCGGGCAGCCCGCGACAGCGGCCACGATGGACAGAACGAGTGCCTCGGCGGCCAGCATCCGGTGAATCTGCTTGGGGGCGGCCCCCACGGCGCGCATCAACGCCAGCTCGCGGCGACGCTGGTGCACGTTGACCGAGAGCGTGCCCGCCACGACCAGGATCGCGATCACCACGACGGATCCGCCCAGCGCGCCCGCCATCTCGGTCAGGTCGCCGCGCGCCCGCGCGACGTCAGGTCGCTCGACCTGGCTCCTGTCGTCGCCGGTGAACGTCGAAACGCCCAGCTGCGCGGACAGAGTGTCGGCCAGGTCCTCGGAATGGACGCCCGGCTTGGCCAGGACGCCGACCGCGTGCACGACCGCGAGCGTGTTCGCCTCTTCGTCCGAAAAGTACACTGCCGAACCGGAAACCGTTGCGGTCACGGTGTATTCGGCCGCTGCCCGGGTGGTCCGCAGGCTGACCCGGCGTCCTGGCTCCACTCCCGGCATCGCGACTTCGCCAGGGTGTTGCGGCGGCCGCCCGGATGTGATCCACACGTCGCCGAGCTGCGCGGGATCGCCGCCGCGACACTGTCGACCTTGGAGATCCGGCCGACGGCGTCCTTCGGCAGAAAACTCCACCATCCTGGGTGATGACCTGTCTTCGATCGGTGCTGTACGATCGACGCCAGAGCCCAATGCGCGGCTTTCCGAGTTCTCCGAAAATACTTTCTTTCCCAGGCTTTTTGGGTACAAAAAATAGCCCAAAGAGGCAAGGCTGTTGCCGTTTTTCCGGCCGGACTCATAATCGGTTTCGTGACTCCGACATATGTGTTCGTTCATGGGTCCGGCACGAGTTCCGTTTGCTGGCAGGCCACTCAGCACGAAATGGCGTTGCGCGGGCACCGCACGGTCGCGGTGAGCCTGCCGGGGCGGGGCGCCGGATTCTCCCTCGCCTACCACACCCAGGACCTGGCGACCTTCGCCGGGGAGCCGTCCGCGGCGGCCTGGATCACCGGCACGCAGACCGTCGCCGAGCTGGTCGAGGTCGTGCGGCGGGCGCACGAGAACGGGCCGGTGATCCTCGTCGGGCACAGTTTCGGCGGGCTGCCGATCACCGGCGCGGGAAATGCCGTTCCCGAGCTGATCGAACGGATCGTGTACGTCGCCGCGCAATGCCCGGTGAACCGGCACGCCGGCGATTACCTGGCCCGGCCGGAATGGGCCGAGACCGATCTGCTGCCGATCACCATGTCGCTTTACCTGGGCGACCCGGCCGAACAGGGCTTCATCCGGGTGAACTGGCGCGGCGCCCAGGGCGAGGCCCTGAAAGCAATGCACGCCGCGATGGGCGCGGACCTGTCCGAGCAGGAATTCGCGATGCTCCTGTCGACCATGCAGCCGGACGAGATCTGGTGGCAGAACCAGCCGAGCTGGGACATCCGCGCGCAGCGGGACACCTGGGGCCGCATCCCGCGCACATATGTGCGGACGCTGCTGGACCACTCCATGCCCCTGTCCGCCCAGGACACCTACATCAGCGAAGGCGACGCCCTCACCCCCGGCAACCCTTGGGACGTCCGCTCGATCGCCAGCGGCCACGCCGGCTTCCTGCGCCGCCCCGCCGAACTCATCGACATACTCACGGACCTGACGGTCCCGGCATTGCACTAGGAGGAACCGGGTGGGGTGTCCGATGTGGACACCCCACCCGCGTCAGGCCCAATATCCGGCGGACCGCACGCCGCGGGCATGAGAGGGTCTGCAGCGTGCAGACGCTTCGGTTGATCGGTTACTGGCTCGGACCGGACGCGCCCGGCTGGCCGGACGTGCGCTCGTTCGTCGACCCCGATCCGGATCCGGCCGAACGGGACCGCGTGCTCGGTTTCCTGGGCGGCGGCACCGTGTGGGTCGCCGCCGGCGGATTCTCGGAGTGCCGGTTCTGCGGGGCCTTGAACGGGTCGGCCGAGCTGACCGACGGCACCGACTTCGTGTGGCCGGAGGGACTCGCGCACTACGTCGCGGAGCACAACGTACGGCTCCCGGCTGAGGTCACCGCCAAGATGCAGGGTGTCCCCGCTCCGTTGGACGAACACACGATCTCACACCGGCTGTTCGAGACTCAGGACCTGACCATCGACCGGGACTGGTGGCGGAGTCACGGCTGATGCAAGCCGGTCCAGGTCCACTTGGGAATGCCGAGGTCAGCGGGGACATCGTCGGCGGATGAGTGGTACTGCGACATCGTTGTTGTTGTGGCCCAGGCGAAGTAGTCGTACAGGGCCTGGCGGGCCGGGTCCTGCATACCGACGTCCGACAAAGCCTGGTCGAAGCAGGCGATGGCCCGGCGGTCCATTTCCTCGTGCGGACCCTTGCCGCTGTGCATGCGGACGACGTCGGACTCGGTGCCGTACTTCGCCGAGAACACCGCGGGGCCACCGAGGGCCTCGGCCCAGTAGGCGGCCAGGCGTTCGCTGTGCTGGGGGTGGAAGCCGTGGCTGAAGGCGTGGCTGACCACCTCGTCGGCCATCACCCGGGCATGCCAGGCCTCGGCCAGGCGGAGCAGGCCCTCATCGCCGCCGGCCGCTGAGTAGACGCTCTCCATGGCCGCAAGCATGTCACCCGGTGGCCAGTTCCACGAAGGACCGGACCAACGGGTTCGGGTTCGTGGCGGGCCAGGCGACGAGCAGCGGGCTGGGTGGCATGTCACGCAACGGAATCGTGGTGAGCCCCTTCGGCAACTCGTGCCCCAGCGGCGCCAAGCCGACGGTGTTGTCCCACAACACCGAATGAACACACTCGTGCACGGTCCGCACCACCGGCCCGTCGCCGCGATTCCAGTACGCGCGCCACACGGCATCAGTGCCATCGGGGAAACGGAACCACCGGCGATCGGTGAGTTCCGTCAAGGACAAGGTCAACGACCCCGCCAGCGGATCATCGTCTCGCAGCACCACGCCGATCGGGTCGGTGCGCAGCACGCGCGTCATGATCCCGGTGGTGTCAAAGGGCCCGCGGGTCATGGCGACGTCGACGAGACCCGACCGCAGGCCGGTCGTGGGGTCGGTGAAGTCGGACTCGCGGATCCGCACCCGGATCCCGGGATGCCGCTCCCGGAACGCCGCCGCGGCCGACGCACCGGCCTCCGAAACGGTGTCGCCAAGGGTGCCGACGGTGATCGTGTCCGTCCCGGACACCGCGATCACCCGGGTCCGCGCCTGGTCGGCTTGGGCCAGCAGGGTTCGCGCCTCGTCGTACAGCGCCGCGCCCGCCGGCGTGAGGTCCACACCGGACGGTGATCGGTCCAGCAACAGGCAGCCGAGGTCGGCTTCCAGGCGTTTGATCGCGCGGCTCAACGGCGGCTGGGTGATGTGCAGGCGCGTGGCGGCCCGGCCGAAGTGGCGTTCCTCGGCGACGGCCACGAAGTACTGCAACGTCCGCAAGTCCATCACCAGTGACGATACCCGCGCGGTATCGGGGCCACGGATTTGGTGTTGGACGGCCGTCACGGCAGGGGCTGGACTGGAGGTGTGAAGCCGATTGTGGATGTGTCGCACGCCGAAGAGATCGCCGCCGACCTGGTCGTCATCCCGAACCGGAACGTCCAGCTGGTCCCGAACATCGGGGTCATCGGCGGCCGCGAGGCCGTGCTGGTGGTCGATACCGGGATGGGCCCGCGCAACGCCGAGCAGGTCCTGGCGTTCGAGACCGGCGTGCCCAACACCATCGAAACGGTGAGCTACCCCGATCCGCCACGCATGG
>CBIMJO010000150.1:0-11213 GCA_966244135.1 uncultured Actinocrispum sp.
AGGCCGACGATCCGTTGTGCCGGGTGCCCGCCGATGCCCGGCGCGGACGGGCGGACTCCTGGTTCGACCCGTTGCTGCGCGGGGAACCGCCGCTGGAGTCGGATTGTGGCGTGTCGTTGACCGTGTTCCGGGAGCGGCGGCCGTTCCATCCGGTTCGCCTGCACGCGGCGATGGACGTGCTGCTGGACGGCGTGGTGCGGGCCCGGGGACGGTTCTGGGTGGCGAGCCAGCCGGACGTGGCGCTCTGGCTGGAGTCCGCGGGTGGTGGTCTGCGCGTCGCGCATGGCGGTCCGTGGCTGGCCACTGTGGACGATTGGGGCCCGGTCGACGCGGAGCGGCGGGCCAAGGCGTCGCTGGAGTGGCATCCGCGGTTCGGTGACCGGGCACAGGAACTGACGATCGTGTCACACCTGGCTCACCCCGACGAGATCACCGAGGCGCTTTCGGGGGCGTTGCTGACCGACGCGGAGCTCGCCGATCCCACAGCGTGGGCGCGAATTCCGGACCCGTTCGGGCGGTGGCACCGGGATCCCTGCGTGGACGCGCCGGTCCGGTCGGCGCTGAACGAGGATGTTTAGAAAACCGGCGGCTGCGTAACCCGTGGCGGGTGTTCGAGGGCTTCGAGTGTGCACGGGTCGATGTCGGGGACGTGGAACTGCGGGTGCGTCATGGCGGCGAGGGGGCGCCACTGCTGCTGTTGCACGGGCATCCCAGAACGCACACCACGTGGCACCGGGTCGCGCCGCTGCTCGCCGCGCACCACACCGTCGTCTGCCCTGACCTGCGCGGCTACGGCGAATCGGGCAAGCCGCCGACCGACGCTTCGCACACTCCGTACTCGAAGCGGGTGATGGCCCAGGACATGGTGAACCTGATGGCCGAGCTGGGGCACTCCCGGTTCTCGGTCTGCGGGCACGACCGCGGCGCTGCCGTGGCCACCCGTCTCGCCTTGGACCACCCCAAGGCCGTGACCGCGCTCGCCGTGATGGACGGGATCCCGATCGGTGAGCACCTGGCCCGCTGCGACGCGAAGTTCGCGCAGGCCTGGTGGCACTGGTTCTTCTTCGCGCAGCCCGAAGTGCCGGAGCGCGTGATCAACACGGATCCCGACGCCTGGTACAAGGTCGGCACGCGCAACACCCCGGAACGCCTGGGGGAGGAGAACTTCGCCGACTTCCAGCGCGCCATCCACGACCCCGACACAGTGTTCGCGATGTTGGAGGACTACCGGGCCGGCCTCGGCGTCGACCGCGCACACGACGACGCCGACCGAGCCGTCGGCCGCCGCGTCCAATGCCCCACCCTCGTCATCACCGCCGAACGGGACGACATGCTCGACCTCTACGGCGACCCCGTCCAGGTCTGGCGCAACTGGGCCCCGCACGTCCGCGGCCTCACCATCGACGCCGGTCACCACATCGCCGAAGAAGCCCCTGAGGACCTCGCCAAGGCCCTCCTCGACTTCTTCCCGGCGTGACCCCGGGACGGCGAGCCGTTATCCCCGAAAAGACCACTAATATGCGCCGATCAGCGACATAACTGTAGAGTGTCCGTATGTTGGATGGGCGGATGTTGGTTGATGTGCATCTGCATGCTGCGCGGTTGCCCACGTTGAAGCTGGCGTGGCGGGAGTGGGCTTCGGGGTTCGGTGATGCGGCCGTGCTGAACCGGGTGTACCGCGAGGATGGCACGTGCGACCCGGCCGAGTTCGACGCCTATCTCGCTGAGGAGGGTGTCGACATCGCGTTGGTGCTGGCCGAGTACAGCCCGAAGGCGACCGGGATCCAGCCGGTGGAGGACATGCTGCCGCTCGCCGCGCACAATCCGGGCCGGGTCAAGGTGATCGCGAACGTCAACCCGCACATGCACTACCCCATCGAGGAAGAAGTGCAACGGCAGCTGGATCTCGGCGCGGTGGCCCTGAAGATCCACCCGGTGCACGCCGGTGCGGCGGTCAACGACCGGGCGCTCTATCCCGCGTACGAGCTGTGCCAGTCGCTGGACGTGCCGATCGTGGTGCATTGCGGCACAAGCACTTTCCCCGGGTCGATGAACGCCTACGCCGATCCTGTGCTGCTCGACGACGTGCTGCGCGACTTCCGCCGGCTGAACATCGCGCTGGCGCACGGCGGTCGCGGCTGGTGGTACGACGCCGCCGCTTTCCTTGCCCTGACCTACGACCGGGTCTGGATCGAGCTGTCCGGCCTGCCGCCGTCACGGTTGCGTGAGTACTACGCGCGGCACAACTGGAACCGGCTGACCCGCAAGATGATCTTCGGGACGGACTGGCCGGGCGTTCCTGGGATCGCCAGGAACGCCCGGGCAGTCGCCGCGTTGTGTCCCGATGCCGAGACGGCCGACCTGGTCCTCGCCGGGAACGCGATGCAGGTCTACCGCCTCAAGACGGGCTAGAAGCCCATCCGGCAGCCGGACACGACGATCTCCTGGCCGAGCAGCGTGACCACCCGGACCGCGTACTGCGCGAACTGGCCGTTCGGCCCGTTCACCGACTGGTTGAGGTAAACCGTTGCCACACCGGGGATCCCGATCGTGGCCGGCTGGGTGCCGATCGGCTGCCCGTTGAGCGTGCCCACCCGCGACGAGCCGGACAGGCCCTGCTCGTTCGCGATGCAGCGGGTCTCCAGATCGGACAGCTTGATCACGCCACCGAGCAGGCTGGCGCTGGACACGTTGGCGTACGCGTTGGTGTGGCCATTGGAAGTGTCCATTGTGCACTCAGCGTGCAACGCCTGAACCGACGCCAGACCCGGCACGTTCAGCGACGCCGTGGTCAGGTTGGAGTTCGGCGGGCACCCGGCCAGCGGGGTCTTGGCCACGTTGATCAGGCCGTTCGCGCTCAACGACCATGCCTCGGCCCGCACGTACGACACGATCGTGACCACAGCGGTGGCCTGGCCGCCGTCGTCATCGGTGACCGTCACCAGCACGTTGTGCGCGCCAACACCGGTGTAGGTGTGCGAAGCGGTGCACGTGCCCGAACCCGCGCCCTGGGCGACGTTGCCGTTGACGACAGGGGAGCCGTCGGCGAAATCGACCGTACAGGTGTGCGTGTCATGCGTGGCGATGTCGGTGAACGGCGCGGTGACGCCGATCGGGGCACCGCGCACGACCGTGGTCCCGTTGCTGGGCGCGGAGATGCTCACGGAGGGGGCCACATTGGACAGTGTCAGGGTGGTCGTCTTGATGACGTCGGGGTGCAGGCTGTCGTTGGCGCTCAGGCTCAACGTCCACACGCCGTCGTCATTACACGTCACCGTGGTGTTCAACGCCGCCGCGTTGGCGAACACACACGTCGTGCCGGGATCCACATTGGACAGCGGGGTCGCGCTCCAGTGCGTGGTCAGGCTCGGGCCGTCCGGATCGGACACCTGCCCGGCGAGCGCCACCGCGGTGCCTTCCTGGCCGGCGTACGGGCCGCCGATCGTGACCACCGGCGGGTCGTTCACCCGGACGTGCTTGCAGTCGGTGACCTGCCCCGCGCCGCCGCCGTCGGTGCCATGCGCGGTCACGCACAGCGTATGCACACCCGAGGTCAGGTTGCCCGTGTTCACTGTGTAGTTCACCGAGGCGGGGCCGGTCTGCGGCAGCCCTGGGGTGACGTTGGTGATCGCGGTGCCCAGCCCGCCGTCGACCGACAGGGTCAGGCTGACCAGCTTGGACGCGATGATCCCGGGCACCACGTCCGGCAGGTTGGCCGGGTCGGGCACCTCGGTGCAGGTGCCGCCGGTCAGGTCGGCGATGGCCTGCAGGCTCGCGTTGTAGTTGCCGTTGTTGCAGTTCGAGCCTTGGCCGACGGCGAAGGTGAAGTACTTGACGTCGTCCGGGACCGCACTGGCCTCGGCGGTCACGTCGAAGGGCTGCACGCCGTCCGACAGGAACATGACGATCTTGCGGGCCTCGCCCTGGGCGCCGGTCACCACGGAGGCGGCGTTGATCCCGGCCCGGTAGTCGGTGCCGGTGCCGACGCCGCGGCCGCTGAACGCGCCCAGCCCGCCGATGGACGCCGAGTCGAGCACCTCGTTGATGTCCCGGGCGCCGTTACCGTTCGCGTCGGCGGTCGGCGTGGTCAGCAGCTGGTCACCAGCCGCGGGCCCGACGTCCGCCGTCGCGCCGCTCGTGGCGAAGACGGCCCCGCCGACGTGACCGACGACCGTGTCAGGCGCGGCGGCCTTGTCGTTCAAGGCCTTCCCGGCCGCGACCTCACAAGCCAGGATGTTCGTATTGCTGCATGGCCCGGCGGTGCTGCCGGACACGTCGATGACATACGTCAGCGCCGTGTCCTTCACCGCGACGCCGGTGCCGACCGACGCCGTGCCGGTGACGGTCGCCGGTCCCTGTGGGATGACAGCGTTCTCCGTCGGGCTGGCGATGGTGACGGCAATGCTCGTCCCGCCAGGCAGGTTGCCGTTGACGGCGTACGCCGCCTGCCCGGCCGTGACCACGCCGACCAGCGCCAAGGCACCGGCGGCCAGTAACGGTTTTGTTCTCACGTAACAACTTCCCCTCTGTCGGGTTACTTGCCGGAGAGAACATCGGGCGCCGGGAAAACCGGTTACTACGCCACCTCAGTGAGTGACGTTTGCCATGTGCGCCAAGGAACAGCAGGCAGGTGTTCGGATTTTCCGATCAGTGCCACGTTGTTGGCGCGGTGATTTCGCCTGAACGGAGCAGCTTCCCGGGCCAGGTGGCGTGTCTCTTTTGGACTAGCCGCCGACGCTGACGTTCGTCACCCAGCCGATGCCCTTGCCCGCCCGGAACCGGATCTCCGTGCCCCGCTTGAGGTATCGCCCGGGCACGGTCATCCGGTAGGCCCGAACCATTGACGCATCGCCATCTTCTAATGCGACGAAGTCGTTGCCGGGCGATGCCAAGGCGAACTGGGTCACGAAGTACCAGACGATCACGATCACGATCGCCCCGCCGACGATCAGCTCCGCCGTGCTGGTCCACGGGATGATGGACGCGAGGAGTATCGCGGCACCCCGGACAGGAGGATCAGCAGGGCTCGTCGGCCACGCGTCCACCGCTCCCGCGCCCAGCGGACGACTTCCCGGCCGCGGGGCTGTTCTTCCGGTGCTGCGGAACGGCCTGGAGGGCGAACCACAGCAGCACCGAGGCAGCCGTGACGATCTGCACCGGGGTCATGGCGAGACAGGATCTCCGCCCGGGAGATCCGCTCACAAGGGACGAAAGGGCAGTTCTACCGCAGCAGCATGTCCACCAGGTCCTTGATCCACGGCTCGTCCATCGGCTGCCGGCTGAACAGCGCCCGGTAGTACAGCGCGCCGAGCAGGGTGTCCGCGGCCCGCTCGACGGTCGGCACGGCGCCGCCGCGTTCCTGTTCGCGTTCCAGCATCGCGTTGAGCTGGTCGTGCCGGTCGCCGAGACACGCGCAGCCGCCGTCCGGGCCGGAGCCGAGGGTCGTGCGGATCAGCGCGAGGCTGTCCGGGTCGGCCAGATCCGTGGCCACATCGGCGGCCCAGCGTTCCAGGTCGCCGCGCAGCGAACCGGTGTCCGGCACCACGATGTCGCCGCTGAACCTGCTGATCGCGACCTCTTCCAGCAGCTCGCCCAGCGACCCCCAGCGGCGGTAGAGGGTGGTCGGGTGCACGCCCGCGCGGGTGGCGATCACGGGCAGGGTCAGCTCGCCCTGCGCCTCGCTGACCAGCTCGGCGACGGCGCGGTGGACATCGGCGCGGACGCGGGCGGAGCGGCCGCCGGGTCGTGTGGTGATGGACATGGACTTCATTATTGCACCGATCGCTGCGTTAAGGCGTATGCTCGCTAACGCACTGATCGTTGCTTTAGAGGAGTCTCTCGTGGCATCTCTGGTCTCGGCGCCCCCGGTCCGGCGGCTTTCGCACGCGGTCTCGTTCACCGCGGTGGCCGCGATCTTCGTGCTGTTCATGGCGGCCTCCAGCGCGCCGTCCCCGCTCTACGTCGTCTACCAGCAGCAATGGGGCTTCTCGCCGACGACCTTGACCGTTGTCTTCGCCGTCTACGTGATCGGGCTGGTGGGGTCCCTGCTGGTCCTGGGCGCGCTGTCCGACCACGTCGGCCGACGGCCCGTGCTGGCCTCCGCGATCGGCTTGGAGGCCGTCTCACTCGTGCTGTTCGTCCTCGCGGGTGACGTGTCCACGCTGCTCGTGGCCCGGTTCCTGCAGGGCATCGCGACCGGCGCGGCCATGACCACGCTGGGCGCGACCCTGGTCGACCTCAACCCGCCGCACGCCCCCGGCCGCGCCGGTGTGATCAACGGCGTCGCCGCGTTCACCGGGCTCGCCCTGGGTGCGTTGGGGTGCGGCGCGCTGGTCGAGTTCGCTCCTGCGCCGACCCACCTGGTCTACGCGTTGCTGCTGGCGGGCATGGTGCTGGCCGCGGTCGTCGTGGCGCTGATGCCGGAGACCTCGGCTCGCCGTCCCGGTGGCCTCGCCTCGCTGGCGCCCAAGCTCGGCGTCCCGGCGCACCTGCGGTCACCGATGTTCGCGCTGGTGCCGATCCTGCTGGCCAGCTGGTCGCTCGGCGGGCTGTACCTGTCGCTCGGCCCGTCGGTCGCCGCCCAGGTTTTCGGGCTGCACAACCATCTCGTCGGCGGCCTGGTCGTCACGCTGCTCTGCGGGACCGGCGCGGTGACCGCGTTCCTGTTGCGCGGCTGGACAATGGGCGTCCTGCTGCGGATCGCCGCCTCGCTGCTGGCCGCCGGAACCGTGCTGACCCTGTGGGGCATGCTGTCCGGCAGCGTCCTGCTCGGAGTGGCCGGCACGATCGTGGCCGGGATCGGCTTCGGCGCCTCCGGACTGGCCAGTTTCGGGACCCTGGCACGGATCTCGGGCCCGGCCGAACGCGGTGAGCTGTTCGCGGTGGCCTACACCATCTCGTACCTGGCGTTCAGCCTGCCAGCGGTGATCGCCGGCCTGGCGGCCACCGAGTTCGGGCTGCAGATCACGGCTGTGGTGTACGGGATCGTGGTGGCCGCGCTGGGTGTGCTGGCGCTGATGGTGTCTCAAACTGCGACACGCGCCGTCCGGTGACAACCACTAAGGTGAGGCCATGATCTTCATCACGGCCAAGTTCCGGATCAAGCCCGAGTACGCCGACAGCTGGCCGGACATCGCCCGTGAGTTCACCGAGGCGACCCGTGCCGAACCCGGCTGCCTGTGGTTCGACTGGTCCCGCAGCGTGGAGGACGCCAACGAGTACGTTCTGGTGGAGGCCTTCCGCGACGGTGACGCAGGCGGGGCGCACGTGCAGTCCGAGCACTTCAAGACCGCGCAGAAGACCCTGCCGCCGCACCTCGCCGAGACGCCGCGGATCGTCAACTTCCAGCTCGACCAGGACGACTGGTCGCCGCTGGGGGAAATGGCTGTCGAGTAGGGCGTTTTCCCCGCTTTCACCCGGGCGATCAGCGGTACGGTCGCTCGGGTGAACGAGTACGACAAGTGGCTCCGGCACGGTTTGTTGGCTCGGTCCGCGCCCGCCGATGACGGCCGGGTCAAGGCGTTGCTGGCCGGGGTCGCCGGTCACCGGGACGCCACCGGCCAGCCGGCGATGCGGTTCCGCCGGGCGGCATCGCTGGTGCTGCTGCCCTATGGGCCCGGCATCACCGTCTACAACTTCGTCACCCGCCGGGCCTTTCCCGGCACGGCAACGGAAATCTCGGTCCTGCTGGCCGCGGACGACTGGTGCACCGAGGCCTGGCTGCGCGACCACGTGTCCTTTGTGGACGAAGTGGCCCACCTGGTCGAGCTGAACGCGCTCGTGGTCGAGGGCACCGGGCTGGCCGGGCGGGACGAGGACTACCGGCGCCGCTGGGCCTGGGGACCGGTGGCCGGTTTGTACCATTTCGCCTGCCGGGACGCGTCCTACGAGGACACTCTGCCCGAACCGGTCGACGGGCCGATCCTGTTCCGCAGGCATGCCAACTGGAACGAGATCCCGCTGCCCGCGGTGGCGGAGAACGGAAACCTCTGGCAGGTGCTGCGGTCCCGCCGGTCCGGCCGGGAGTTCTCCGGCGAGAAGATCGGCCGGGACGCCCTGGGCGCGGTGCTGTTCGGCGGGTTCGGCATCACCGGGTTCGTCGAGGACGTCAGCCGCGGCAGCATGCCGCTGACCATGTCCCCGTCCGGCGGCGCGCTGAATCCCTTTGAGGGCTACGTTCTCGTCCGCGCGGTGGACGGTCTCGCGCCCGGGATCTACCACTACTCCGGGTTCGACCACTCGCTGCAGCTCGTGCACGGCGACGAGGTCCCGCCGGCCGGGACGCTGCTGGCCGGCCAGCAGTGGGCGGACAAGGCGTCGGCCGTTGTGTTCCTGGTGGCCAACTTCGCCAGGACGATGTGGAAGTACCGCAGCGCGGTCAGCTACCGCGTGGTGATGATCGAGGCCGGGCACATCGGCCAGAACATCCAGCTCGTTGCCACCCAACGGGATCTGCTCGCCGCGCCCACCTGCGCGCTGCGCGAGTCGGTGATCGAGGACCTGCTCGGCGTCGAGGCGGTCGACGAGGCCGTCGTCTACGCCATCGCGCTGGGGGAACGCATTCAGGACGGGAACTGACCGTTGTCCCCGGGATGCTGGGGTCATGACACTCTCGGCGTATTTCGGGTACCAGGACGCTCCGGGCGCGATCGACTGGCTGGTGGACGTGCTCGGATTCCAGGTGACCATGCGGTTTCCCGATGAGCAGGACGGTGTCGCGCACGCCGAGCTGCGCCGGGGCGACGCGGTGATCATCGTGTTCAGCGACCTCGACGGCTACTCGCGCGCCCCGCGCAAGGGGCTCGCCGGCGGGATCGGCGTCTACCTCACGGTTGCGGAACAGTCCGATGTGGACGGTGTATTCGCCGCGGCGGTCGACGCCGAGGCGAGCGCCGTTCTGAAGCCGGAAGCCACCGAATGGGGCAACTACCGCTGCCGCATCCTGGACATCGAGGGCTACGAGTGGTCATTCGGCACCCACGCCCCGGGTGTCTCGTACTAGACCCATTGGGTGGCGGTGATGATCTCCGCGGCGATCTCCGCCACCGGACGGCCGTCGGTCGGCACCCGGATGACATCCGGGGGAGCGGTGCCGTCCAACCGCACGGCCATGGCGGCGCTGCGCCGGACATGCAGATCCAACTGGCTGCCGATCTCCCGCATGCTCAACCGATCGCGGGCGGTGGCGTCCCCGGCGGTCAGCAGGACGGACGTGATCCGGGGCGGGCCGCCCATCGCGCGGGCGATCAGGCCGGGCTCCAGCACCGACACGGTGTTGGTATAGACAAGCCGGCGGTAGCCGAGCGCGAAGTAGTTGCCCCAGAGCGCGGCGAGGTTGGCCTCCGTCATCTTCGCGCGGGTGGGGTCATCGGGCGGCGCGGGGAACGCCTGGTCGAGGTTGTCGCCCTCGATCAGGCAGTGCGCCACCTCGGCGGCCTGCAACCGCGCGGAGATCTCCCAGCCGACGGTGGTCTTGCCGACGCCGGAACGCCCGCCGATCAGCAGGACCTCTTGTCCACTGTGGATCACTTGTCAGTGAACGCCAGGCTCGCGGCCAGCCCGGCGAACGCGCCCGCGAAGCCGCGGCGCAGCCAGGACAGGATCTTCGGCCGGGAGATGACGTGCGTGCGGATGGCCGCGGCGAACGCGCCGTAGCCGACGAACACCACGAACGTCATCGCCATGAACACCGCGCTGAGCTCGACCATCTGCAGCACCGCGTCCGGGGCGCCGGTGCTGACGAACTGCGGCAGGAAGGCGAAGAAGAAGATGGTCAGCTTGGGGTTGAGCACGTTCAGCAGGATCCCGGACAGGATCACCCGGGACGCGGGCTTGGGCTCCTTGTCCTTCTCCACCAACAGGTTGCCCTTGTCCCGCCAGGTCGCCCACGCCATGTAGAGCAGGTACGCGACGCCGAGGTACTTCAGCGTCTGGAACGCGACCGCGCTGGTGTGCAGCAACGCCGCCAGACCGGTGATCGCGGCGAGGATGTGCGGCACGATCCCGAGCGTGCAGCCGACCGACGCGACCACGCTCGCCTTGGTGCCGCGGGACAACCCGGCGGCCATTGTGTACAGCACGCCGGTGCCGGGCGTGATGACGATGACCAACGATGTCAGCAGGAACTCAACACTCATGGCGACCCCCAGGTCAGTGACGGGACGGTTCGCACGCTACCCGTTAACCTGGGTGCTGTGTTCGTCAAAGTGTGCGGGTTGCGCACCGCCGAGGATGTCTCGACTGCCGTTGACGCGGGCGCGGACGCGGTCGGGTTCGTCTTCGCCGAGAGTGTGCGGCGGGTGGACGTCGACGTTGCCCGTGAGCTGGTGGCGGAGGTCCCGGCGCACGTCCTGACCGTGGGCGTCTTCCTGAAGCAGCCGGCCGCTGAGGCCCGGGAGACGGCGCTCGCCGCGGGTGTCGGCGCGATCCAGCTGCACGGCGACTACCCGGCGTCGGCGTTCGAGGAGCTGCGGGACCTCCAGGTGAAGCTTGTCCGCGCGACCACCTTGCGCGAGGACACCGACGTCACGGTCGGTGCGTATGGCGAGGACATGCTGTTGCTGGACTCGCCGGTCGCCGGGTCGGGGGAGCAGTGGGACCTGGCGTTGCTCGGTGGCGCCCGCCCGCAGGGGCAGTGGCTGCTCGCCGGTGGGTTGACCGCGGACAATGTCGGCACCGCCATCCAGGCCGTCCGGCCCTGGGGCGTGGACGTGTCCAGCGGTGTCGAGTCGTCGCGCGGGGTGAAGGATCCCGGGCTGATCCGCAAGTTCGTCGCCGCGGCGAAGTCGGCGTGATGGAGCTGCGGCCGATCGGCCGGGTGTCCTCGCCGCTGACCGACCTGGATCAGGCGCCGAAACAGGGCGACGAGGGCGCGCCCGACTCGGTCCTCGTGTTCGACCCCGACGTGCTCACCGGGATCAAGGACTTCGAGGTGGGCGCGCACATCCTCGTGCTGACCTGGCTGGACCGCGCCGACCGGGACGTGCTGGCGGTGCACCCGCGCAGCGACCCGGACCGCCCGGTGACCGGCGTGTTCAGCACCCGCTCGCCGGCCCGGCCGAACCCGATCGGCCTGCACCGGGTGGAGATCACGTCGATCGACGAGCTGTGGCGACGGCTCCGCGGAGGAGATCGATGAAGATGGACGCGATCGGGGTCGCGCTGCGGGAGCATCGCGGGCACGCGGCCATCACCGCGCGTTGCAATGATTGTCA
>CBIMJO010000151.1:0-11212 GCA_966244135.1 uncultured Actinocrispum sp.
GTACGGGCGGTCGAAGACCTGTTTGATGCCGGTGTATCCGGCCGCGGCGAGCCCGGCGGCCTGGAAACCGTTGCGGGAGGCGAAACCGTGGTGCATCCGCTTGGACATCGCCTCGTACTGTGCGGCCATCAGCCCGGCGGACTGCG
The DNA here is from genome assembly GCA_966244135.1 of uncultured Actinocrispum sp. Taxonomy (GTDB): domain Bacteria; phylum Actinomycetota; class Actinomycetes; order Mycobacteriales; family Pseudonocardiaceae; genus Kibdelosporangium. The sequence goes on from CBIMJO010000151.1 coordinate 147, forward strand.
TTCCGGCGAGGCCCAGCGCGTCCTCGAACTGTTCCGCGGTCAGGCCGCGAAGGACGCCGGCCGCGGCGGCGCTGGCGTGGGTGCCGAACACCGACCCGGAATGCCAGCCGCGGTTGAGCATCTGCGAGCCGTGCAGCGCCAGACCCACCCGCGGCCCCACCTCGAACCCGGCCACCGCACCGAGGAGGAACCGCCGCCCGGTGGCTTCTCCCAGCAGCTCAGCGGTCGCCAGCAGCGACGGCACGACCAGCGACGTGGAATGCAAGGGCGCCAACGGGTGGAAGTCGTCCAGCTCGAAGCCCTGGATGAACGTGCCGTTCAGCAGGGCGGCCGCGGCGGGGCTGGTGGTCCGGCCCCAGCCGATGATCGTCGCGGAACCGTTGCCCTCCAACGGAGTCACCGCTTCGACGGCCGTGCGTGACCAAGGCAGCTGGGCGCCGACGAGTGCGCAGCCGATGCCGTCCAGGATCAAATGCCTGGCGCGGGTGGTGACCGCGTCCGGGACATCGTCCAGTGTGGACAGCCAGCCGGCGAGTCGCCCGGTGGTGTTCATGAGATCCGGGCCAGCGGGTCGTCGAACAAGGTGGACAGCTCCGCGGCGGTGGTGCGCAGGCGCTCGGCGAAGGCGACCATGCGTTCCTCGGTCCACCGCATTGCCGGTCCGGACACCGCGACGGCCATTCCGGAACCCACAGAAGCGGCGATACCGTGCACTCCCGGGTGGTTCGCGCCGAACGACAGGGCGTACCCATCTCGACGAATGTCAGCCACGATTTCCCGCAGCGCCGCCGGATTTTCGGCCTGCGCGATGATCGGCCCGGCCGTTGAGTCCGGCAGACTGGCCAGGATGGCCGATCCGGCCGACCCGCGGACCAGTGGAGTCGCCTCGCCGATCGTCGCGGCCCGCCGCAGCACCTGCCGCACGCTTTCCACGCCCAGGACGAGCACGGCGTGCCGCCCGCTGCGGACGTGCAGCGTGACCGTCTCGCCGGACGCGTCGGCCAGGTCCTTCAGTGCGGGGCGCGCGGCCGAGTAGAGGTCGCCCTGCGGCAGGACCGCCGCCGACACCGCGACCAGCCTGCTGCCGACGCGATACCCGCCGGACTCGGCGCGGTCGACGTAAAGCTCCTCCTGTAGCACCCGGATCAGCCGGTAGCAGGTGCTCTTGGACAGTCCGGTCAGCTGCTCCAGCTCGGCCAGCCCGATCGGTTCCCCGGCGGTCACCACCGCCTCGATCAGCCGCAGCGCGCGCCGCGCGGTCTCCGCGCCCTCGATCTTCTCCGCCATGAAGGTCTCACTATCTGAAGAGTCAACTTCAATATAAGAGACCGTAGCAGTCTTGACCGGCTTGTGCAGCCGCTGTCACAGTGCTTCTCCACACAATGTGCGAACTCAGTTTCAAATAGTGGCACCTGAGGTGGGTATGACCAAGATGTCGACCGGCAGTGTTGCCGGCTCTGTCGCCGACCGGCTGGACGCGGTGCCCGTGGGCCGCTGGCACCGGGCGCTGGTGACCGTTGTGGGCCTGGGCTGCTTCTTCAACTTCTTCGAGGTCGCCGCCGGGACGCTGATGATCCCGCTGCTGCCGGCCGGCTGGGCGGCCACGACCGGGGCGAAGTCCCTGCTCATCGGGTCGACGTTCGCCGGGGAGCTGATCGGCGCGCTGGTGCTGACGCCGTTGGCCGACCGGTTCGGCCGCCGCCGGATGTTCCAGATCAACCTTGTGGCGTACGCGGTCTTGGAACTGCTGTGCGCGTTCGCGCCCAATGTGGGCACGCTCGTCCTCCTGCGGTTCCTGATCGGCATCGGGCTCGGCGCCGAGCTGGCGTTGGTCGACGCCTACCTCGCCGAGTTGCTGCCTGCCTCGCATCGGGGGCGGCTGGTGACCCGGTGCTATGCGTTCGGGATGCTCGCTGTCCCAGTGGCCGGGGCATTGGCGGCTTTGCTGCCGCATCCCGATGGCTGGCGGTGGATGCTGGGATTGAGTTCCTGTGGTGCTGTGATCGTGTGGGTTCGGCGCCGGCGGTTGCCCGAGTCGCCACGGTGGCTGCTCGCCCGGGGGCGTTCGGCCGAGGCGGCTGCCGTGCTCGCCACGATCGACGGGGTCGTCTCGCCGGTTGCCGAACCGGTCGTCACTGAACGGCCTCGGCTGTTGCGGCCGCCGTTGCTCGGCCGGACGGTCCTTGCCTGCGTCATCGAGACCTTGGGGCCGGTCGGTTTCTACGGGTTTGCCTCAATTGCACCACTTGTCTTGCTGGCCAAGGGGTTCGGCGTCGTCTCGTCGCTCGGGTTCACCGCGCTGTCCGCGCTCGGGTATCCACTGGGGTCGTTTCTGCTGGTCCTGGTGGTGGACCGGTATCAGCGCCGGACGCTCACCATCGTGTCGTCGCTGGGTGTCGCCGTTGCCGGGCTCTTGTTCGGCTTCGCTGATCGTGCGTGGTTGGTGCTGGTCGTGGGGTTTCTGACGACGCTGCTGAGCGTCGTGCAGGCGACCGTGTCACGGGCGTACACAGCCGAGCTGTTCCCGACCGCGGTCCGCAGCACGATCATTGGGCGTTCATATGCGTTGTCCCGGTTGGTCGCCGCCGTGCTGCCGCTCGTGGCGTTGACCGTGCTGGCCGCTCTCGGCCCGGGAATCCTGTACTTGACCTGCGCATTCCTGGTCGCCACGATGAGCGTCTGCGTGGCCGCGCTCGGTCCGAGAACCAACGCGATCCAACTCGAATCAATATGACTGCGGCAGTAACTGAACACTCACAACTTATCCACTACGGCCGCCTACCTTCGTCATCGTGGACAACATCTCGCAGACCCAGACCCTCACGAGGCCGAACAACGAGCAGCTCGAACTGCTCCGCCTCCTCGCCACCGGCATGCCGGACACCGCGATCGCGCGCCGGATGCGGCTGGCCCCGCGCACGCTGGCCCGCCGCATCTCCACGCTCTACCGCGAGCTGCAGGCCGACAACAGGTTCCAGGCCGGCGCCGCGGCCCAGCGGCGGGGCTGGCTGGCCGACGCGTGACCGCTGTCGAGCTGCTCGGACCGGTGCGGGCGTTCGGCGCCAACCCCGGTCCAGGTCCTCAGCAGGCCGCGTTCGCCATGCTCGCCAGCAAGGCCGGGCAGGTGGTGGCGGTCGAGGAGCTCGCAGCGGGCGCACCGGTGAGCCGGGTCCGCACACACATAGCCGGTTTACGCCGAGTCCTGCGGCAGGCGGGGCTGGACGCCAAGTCCATCCTTGCCTCGACCGGCGACGGCTATGTCCTGCGGGTGGAACCGGACCAGACCGACAGCTGGCAGTTCGACAAGCTGCACCGTCGCGGGGTGGCGACGCTGGCGGTGGGCGATCACTCGGCGGCGGCGGACGTGCTGGCCTCCGCGCTGGCGCTGTGGCGCGGGGAAGCGCTGACCGGAGTCCCGGGGACGTTCGCCGCGTGGGAACGCGACCGGCTGACCGAACGCCGGCTGACCGCGACCGAGAACCTGATCCGGGCCCGCATGCGGCTGACCGAGCCGGCCGAGCTCGTCCCGGAACTGGCCCACCTCGTGGAAAGCACCCCGCACCGGGACTCGCTGCGCGAGCTGCTGATGATCGCCCTGGTCCGCAGCGGCCGCCGCGCCGAAGCCCTCCTGGTGCTGCGCGACAGCGCGCGCAAACCCGGCCCCCAGCTGCTGCGCATCCAGGAACGCATCCTGGCCGACGACGAGGCCTTCTTCGAAGCATCCTGACGAACGCACCGGCGGCGGTCCGCCGGTGCGGTTTCGGCGGTGTGGGTTTCGGTGCTGTGGATACGCCGCGCGCCTGTGGATAACTCCAGGCCACGGCAGCGGTTTTGTCGTCCCTCCCCGGTAGCGTAAAAATCGGGGATCCCCCAGGAGGGGACCCCGGTTGCGGCGTGGGCGCGGGCTTGGGGGTGTGCGGTTCTCGGTGGTGTGAAGCGGTTAGGAGCCCGCGATCTTGGCTCGGACTTCGTCGGCGCCGGGGAGGCGCAACTCTTCGATGATCACCAGGGCCTGCCGCCACGCGATGTCCGCGGCCGTGCTCGAGCCGGTTTCGTGCAGGATGTCGCCGAGCAGGATGAGGGCTTCCACTTCGTCGGAGCGGTTGCCGAGTTCGCGGTAGATCTCGCCCGCCAGCTTGTAGCAGTTCGTGGCCTGTTCCACGTCGCCGAGCCGGTGGTGGATCTCGCCGAGGGTGGACCAGCAGTCGCCTTCGCCGCCCCGGTCGTTCTCCGCCTGGTAGATGGCCATGGCGTCGCGGATGATCGGCAGCGCCTCGTCGTGGTTGCCCAGCTGGGCCAGGCTCGAGCCGATGCTCTGCAACGCGATCGCCTGGCCCTTGCGGTCGCCGACCTTTTGGTAGGTGGTGAGTGCGTGGCGGTGGCGCTCGATCGCCTCGATGTGCTTGCCCTGGCGGGCCAGGACCGTGCCGAAGTTGCTGTCCAGGAACGCGTGCTCGGTGGTCCAGCCGAGCTGGTCGAACAGCATCTCGGCGCGGCGCAGGTGTTCCAGTGCGTCCTCGGAGCGGCCCAGGTAGTGCATGGCGCCGGCCAGGCTGCGGTGCATGATCGCGCGGCCGGCGTCGTCGCGCGCGTTGGTGGCCTCGGCGAGGCCGACCGACATCGTTGCCGCCCAGTCGTGCAGCAGGCCCCTTCGCTGGTAGAACTGCTGCATCATGATCGCCAGCGTCCAGCAGTAGGGCGGGAACGAGTTCTTCACCAGGTCGCCGATCACGTGGCGCTCCTCGGCGAACCACTCCATCGCGTCCTCGCGGCTGGTGATCGTCTCCGGCACGACACCCGGCCGCGCCTCATGCGGCGTGTCCGGGACCTGGGTCGGCCGCAGGATCACCGTCGCCGCGTGTGAGGTGTGCAGGTAGTAGTCGAGTAGCCGGCCGAGCGCCTCGTGCTGGTCGTCCTCGGAGTCGTACTGGTTGCGCAGCTCGATGGCGTACGTGCGGATCAGGTCGTGCGCGACGAACCGGCCGGGCGACACCTCGGTGAGGAACCGGGTCCGGGTCAGCTCGTCGAGCAGGTCCGAGGTCTCGCACTGGGACAGCCCGATCAGGCTGGCCGCGCCGCCGAGCGAGGTCGCCGGGCCGCTGTGCAACGACAGCAACCGGAACAGCCGGGCCGCGTCCGGGCTCAGGATCCGGTAGCTCCACGAGAAAACCGTACGTACGTCCGGCGCGTCGCCGTCGCGGAACCCGGCGAGCGTGCCGCCGCCGCGTTTGAGCTTCTGGATGATCGCGCTCAGCGGGAAGTGCGGGTTCGCCGCGGCGCGCGCGGACACGATCGCCAGCGCGAGCGGCAGCCGCCCGCACAGCTCGATCAGCTCCTCGACCGCCTCGGCCTCGACCGCCACCCGCTCCGGCCCGAGCCGGCGCAGCACGGTCTCACGCGCGTCCTCGATCGACAACGTGTCCAGCGTCAGCAGGAACGCGCCCTCGGAGGCGACCAGCCCGGTCAGCCGGTTGCGGCTGGTCACGATGACATGGCAGCCCGCCGCACCGGGCAGCAGCGGCCGGACGTGCTCCAGGTCCCGGACGTTGTCGATCAGCACCAGCACCCGCCGTTGCGAGAGCAGGCTGCGGTACAGCCCGGTCTGGGCGTCCAGGCCCGCGGGGATGCGCTCCGGCGGCATGCCGAGCGCGTCCAGGAACCCGCGCAGCGCCTCGGCCGCGCTCAGCGCGACGCCGTTCGGGTCGAACCCGCGCATGTTCACGTACAGCTGGCCGTCCGGGAACCGGTCGGCGACGGTGTGCGCCCAGTGCACGGCCAGCGTCGTCTTGCCCGCGCCGGGCATGCCGTCCAGCGCGATCGTGGTCAGCCCGCGCGGCGGCTCGTCGGCCGACGGCAGCAGGGACTGCAGGTACTTCAGCTCGGTGCGGCGGCCGGCGAACGCGGGCAGGTCGGGCGGCAGCTGCGCGGGCCGGACCAGCGGCTCGACCACCTGCGGCCGGCTCTCGGCCGGCTCGTGCGGGGTGAGCACCCTCTGGAACGCGGCGGCCAGCTCGGGACCCGGGTCGATGCCCAGCTCCTCGGCCAGCCGTTCACGCACTGTTTCATAGGTCTTCAGCGCGGCGGCCTGGTTTCCCGTCGCCGCGAGCGTCAGCACCAGCCGCGACTGGACGGCCTCGTTGAACGGGTCCATGCTCGAGGCCTGCCGCAGGAACTGCAGAACCTCCGCGCCCAGACCGTTCTCCAGCGCGACATCGGCGGCCTCGCAGACCAGCGTCAGGCACTCCTGGTCGATCTTGGTGAAGATCGTCCGCGCCCGGCCGGACGCCATGATCCCGTGCGCGCACGGCCCCCGCCACAACCGCAGCGCCTGGGTGAACAGCGCGACCGCGTCCACCGACTGCCCGGCGGCGTCGTGCTGCCGCGCCCTGGCCGCGAGCTCGCGGAACTCCAGCAGGTCGGCCGAGTCCGGCGTGACCACGAGCCGGTAGGTCGCGCCGTCCCGGATCAGCCACGAGCCGGTCGCGCGGGCGGCCAGCTCCGGTTCGAAGACGCGGCGCAGCGCACCCACGTACCGGTGGATGACGTTGACCGCGCTCGCGGGCGGGTTGTCCTCCCACAACATGTCGACCAGTTCGTCGAGGCTGATCGGCCCACCGGCACCGGCCAGCAGCACGGCGAGCAGAAGTCGCTGCTGCGGCGGCCCCAGTTCCAGCTCAGCCCCGGCCCGCCAGGCCCGTACCGGGCCTAACAGTGCGAAACGCACGGTGTCGGCTTCGACAGCAGTGGCTGACAGGGGTACACCCCCTTGCCTCACCAATGCCCTCCTTGCTCCCCAGAAGGTGGACCTGTGTGATCAGGTAATCATGCCACCGTTGCAGATCGTGCGCTGTGACCAGGGTAACGGTCGCATGGTCGCCGGTTACTTGGTACACCAGTTGAAACGATTTTGTCAGGTGTTTGTATGTGTTTGTCTGCCTGTCATTGTCTGTGTCAGTCATGGATCACTGATGAGCCATTGAGGTTGGTGTGAAAGCAGAAGCGACGATCGGCCGGCTCACCGAGGACCCGCACCCGGTGCTCGCGCGGTTGCGTTCGGACACCCCGGTCGCGTGGGTGCCCGCGCTCAACGGGTGGCTGGTGACCGCGTACGAACCGGCCACCCGGGTGATGCGGGATCCCGTTGTGTTCACTGTGGACGATCCGAGGTTCTCCACCGCGCGGGTGGTCGGGCCGAGCATGCTTTCGTTGGACGGCAAGCAACACGCGCGGCACCGGATCCCGTTCGCCGCGTCGTTCCGGCCCGCCGCGGTGCGTTCCCGGTTCGCCGGGCCGGTTTCCGGCGCGGCCCGGCGATTGGTCGACGCCATCCGGGACGACGGCTCGGCCGAGCTGCGGCGGACGGTGGCGGGCCCGCTCGCGGTCACCGTGGTGGCCGAGATCATCGGGCTGGCCGATGTGGACACCTCGACCGTGCTGGACTGGTACTCGGCGATCGTCGACGCGGTGCAAGGGGTCGCCGCCGGCAAGGACGTGAGTTCCGCCGGGCTCAACGCCTTCGAGTCGCTGTCGGCGAGTGTGCGGGCGTCCATCGCGGCGGAGCGGGAGTCGTTGCTGCGTGAGGCCGCGGGCGGGCTCGGAGTGTCCGAGGTGGTCTCGAACGCGGCGGTGATGATGTTCGGCGGGATCGAGACCACCGAAGGCATGATCACCAACGCCGCCTGGCACCTGCTGTCCCATCCGGACCAGTGGGCCGCGCTGGACGATTCGTTGGTGGCGAACGCCGTTGAGGAGTCGCTGCGGCTCGAACCGGCCGCCGCGGTCGTGGATCGCTATGCCACGCGGGATGTTTCGCTGGCAGGTGCGTCGATCAAGCAGGGCGATCTCGTCACGGTGTCGATCGCCGGCGCCAACCGGGATCCCGCGGTGTTCCCCGGCCCCGACACGTTCGACATCCGCAGATCCAATGCGCGGCAACACCTTGCGTTCGCCCAAGGCCCGCACGCGTGCCTGGCCGCCGACCTGGCCAGGCTGGAAACGCGGACAGTGCTCACCGAACTGCGTTCCCTGCCTGGCCTGGCCCTGGCCGCGCCCGCGTCGCCCACGGGTCTGGTTTTCCGTAAGCCGCAGGCGTTGCGGCTACGCTGGGAGCGTGTATAGCAGCAGGTTCACCGTGTTCGGCGGGACGTTGCAGACCGTGCTGCGGGTGGCGTTGCGGATCAGGGCGCTCGCGACCTGAGCGGGCGTCGCCGTCGGGTGGGTGGCGAGGTAAAGCCCCGCTCCGCCGGCGACATGCGGCGTCGAGAAGGACGTGCCGCTCGCGGTCATGGTCGCGGTGTCCGAAGTGGCCCAGGGGCCGGTGAGGTTCACGCCGGGCGCGTAGATGTCGATCACCGGGCCGAAGTTCGACGGCGGGTGCACGCAGTCGTTGGGGCCGGTGGCCGAGGTGGTGATCGCCTCGGTGACCCGGGCAGGGGAGAAGTTCGAGGCGTCACTGGCCGAACTCCCGGCCGCGACAACGTAAGTCACGCCGGACGCGATCGACCGGCGCACGGCCGCGTCCAGGGCCGCGTTCGCCGAGCCGCCGAGACTCATGTTGACCACAGCGGGTTTGCGGGCGTTCTGGGTGACCCAGTCGATCCCGGCGATCACGTTCGACGTCGACCCGGCGCCGCTGTTGTCCAGTACCCGCACCGGTTCGATCCGGATCTTCTTGGCCACGCCGAACGCCGTGCCGCCGATGATGCCCGCGATGAACGTGCCGTGCCCGTTGCCGTCGTCGGGGTTGCCGTCGCCGTCGACGATGTCCACGCCGCCGGTCACCCGCCCGCCGAAGTCCTGGTGTGTCTTGCGGATCCCGGTGTCGATCACGTACGCGGTGACTTCGGCCGCCTCGGTGACGTACCGATAGTGCTTGTCCAGCGGCAGTTTCCGCTGGTCGATCCGGTCAAGGCCCCACGAGGGCGGGTTGACCTGGTCGCCGAACGCGTGCACCTGGCCGTCCGGTACGACTTCGGCCACCGACCTGTCGGCCTTCAGCGCCCGCACCTCGGATTGGCTCAGCCGCGCGGAAAACCCGTTCAGCGCCGGGTAGGTGTGCTCGACCCTTGCGCCGTAACGGTTCGCGAGGCCGCTCGACTGGTTGAGCACCACGATGTAGCTCTGGGTGGGGGCGGGCCCGCTTGCGGGGTCGGCCATTGAAACAGTTTGTTCGGCGTGTGCCGGGGTCACAGCAGCGAAAGTGAGTGCCAGCGCAGCGATTCCTGCCCGTAGGTCCATAACACCGTCTCCGTGGGTTCGCCGGGAATGTCCCTTGTATCCCGTCTAGCCCACGGCGGAGTGCTGGGCAAGCTTCCCCATTTGCCAGCGGGTCAGGACACCCGCAACCCGGTCATGATCCGGCGGATCGTGGTGCCGTACTCCTCGCGCAGCCGGGGCTTGTCGGCCGCGGGGGCCTCGGACAACGCCAGCCCGGCGGCGCTGAGCATGGAGAACGCGATCCGGCTGACCGTCTCCAGCGGCCGGCGCTCCAGCCCGCCCCGGTCCATCAGCGCGCCGACCAGCTCCTGGATCAGCCCGTAGGCGAACTGCTCCTCCCATTCGCGCCAGCGCAGCCAGCCCAGCGCGAGCGGCGCCTCGTGCCAGACGATCTTGCCGTAGACCGGGTCGCAGCAGTGGCCGAGGAACGTGTCCAGCGCGTCGAACGCGGCCTGCCACGGGTCGGTCGCGGCTGCGGCCACGTCCACGCACTCGTCGATCGCGACCGCCTCCAGCTGCTCGAAGACGGCCTCGAACAGCGCTTTCTTGCCCGCGAAGTGGTGGTAGACCGCGCCTCGCGTGGCCTGGATGTCCGCCGCGACGTCCTCCAGCGACGTGCCCGCGAAGCCGTGCTCGGCGAACCGCCGGGTCGCCGCTTCGAGCAACGCGGTCTTGGTGGCCTGCGAATACTGCTCGCGCCGGCTCTGCACGGTGGACATACGCAGAGTTTAGGACATACGCTGTGTATGTCACAGACGTCGTGTAGGTCCTTCACCTGGGGAGATGTTCATGACCGATACGATTACCCCGTTGTTCAACCCGTACGAGCCGGGCTTCTTCGACGACCCGTACCCGCAGTACAAGCTGCTGCGCGAGCACGACCCGATCCACGAGCACCCGATGGGGTTCTGGTTCCTGTCCAGGCACGAGGACGTGTCGGCCCTGCTGCGCGCGGGGCTGTCGGTCGAGGACCGCAACCTGGCCGGCGGGGCGGCCTACGAGCAGAACCAGGTGTTCGAGGCCGCCGAGGGGATGGTGCTCAACCGGTCCATGCTCGACCGCGACCCGCCCGACCACACCCGGCTGCGCGGCCTGGTGTCCAAGGTGTTCACCCGCCGGGCGATCGCCGCGCTGGAGCCGGAGATCGTGTCCCTTGTGGACAGCAGCCTGGACGCGATGGCGGACGCGGGGACGGTCGATCTCGTTGAGGCGCTGGCGTTCCCGCTGCCGTTCGCGGTGATCTCGCAGATGCTCGGCCTGCCGCAGACCAACTCCGCGCGGGTCCGCGAGCTGAGCGGGACCCTGGTCCGGTCGCTGGAGCTGGTGCCGGACGAGGAGACGATGACCGCGATCATCAACGCGAACATCGAGCTGTCCGGGATCACCCGCGAGCTGATCGACTGGAAGCGCGCCAACCCGGGCGACGACCTGATGACCGCGCTGATCGCCGCCGAGCACGAAGGCGGCGTGCTCAGCGACGATGAGCTTGTCGCCCAAGTGATCCTGCTCTACGTGGCCGGTCACGAGACCACGGTCAACCTGATCGCCAACGGCGTGGTCGCCTTGCTGCGCAACCCGTCCCAGTTCGAGCTGCTGCGCTCGCAGCCGGACCTGACGCCGAACGCGGTCGAGGAGTGCCTGCGGTACGACTCGCCGGTGCAGCAGACCCGCCGGATCACCACCGCGCCGTATGCGGTGGGCGGCAAGGAGATCCCGCCCGGCGCGTTCGTGCTGGCCTGCCTGGGTTCGGCCAACCGGGACGAGCGGTTCTTCGGACCGGACGCCGACCAGCTGCGGATCGACCGCCCCGAAGCCCGCCACCAGGCGTCCTTCGGCGCCGGGCCGCACCA
>CBIMJO010000152.1:0-11200 GCA_966244135.1 uncultured Actinocrispum sp.
TCCCGTCCGATGTGGAAACCCTGTTGTCGTTGCCCGGGATCGGTGACTACACCGCCCGAGCCGTCGCCGCTTTCGCTTACGGCAAAAGGGTTCCCGTGGTGGACACCAACGTCCGCCGGGTCGTCGCCCGCGCCGTCCACGGAGCCGGTGACGCCGGGCCCGCGTCCAACACCCGCGACATGGCGGACGTCGACAAGCTCCTGCCCGGCGACGACGCACCCGCCGCGGTCATGTCGATCGCGTTGATGGAACTCGGCGCTTTGGTCTGCACGGCAAAGGCTCCACGCTGTGTCGACTGTCCACTGTTGACAGAATGCGCGTGGCAGAGGGCCGGCCGCCCGGAGTACACCGGGCCGGCGAAACCCGTGCAGCGGTTCGCCGGGACGGACCGCCAGGTGCGCGGGCTGCTGCTGGATGTGTTGCGGGACACCGACGGGCCCGTTGAGCGGGCGCGGTTGGACCTGGTCTGGGCCGACGCCGTCCAACGCGACCGGTGCCTGGACTCCCTCCTGGTCGACGGCCTGATGGAGCAGACCGGCTCCGGCCTGTTCGCGCTGCCAGGAGAGCACTAACGGAAATCGGCGGCGTGCTCCCGGGCCCACTGCTCGAACGGTGTCGCACGCCGCCCCAGCACCCGCTGGACCGTGTCCACGGCCGGTGAGCCGCCGTTCGCCGCCTCGGCGATGAACTGGAGCACGGCGTCCACCGTGGGCGAGTCGCCGAACCGTTGCCGCGCCTGGGATTCGGTCAGCTCCTCGACCCGGATGTCCCGGCCCGCGGCCGCGGCGATCAGCTCGACCTGCCGCCGCTGCGTGAGCAGCTCCGGACCGGTCAGCATGCCGTCCTCAGGACGTCCCAGCAGGGCCGCGACCGCCACAGCGGCGACATCCCCTTCGTGCACCGGCGCGGTCACCGACTCCGGCCGGAACAACCGGGCCACACCCTCGTCTCGAATGGAATCTGCCCAGTTCAGCGCGTTGTTGGCGAGCACGAGCGGCCGGATCGGCGTCCAGCTCAGTCCCGAGCCGGACAGGATCCGCTCGACCTCGCGGTGCTCCTCGGCGATCGCATTCCCCTTGGCATACGGCAACAACACGCTTCCCGACGAAAGCAAGACGACGTGGCCGAGATCGGCATCCTTGGCCACGTCGACGAAGTCCTGAGCGCCTTCCGGTGACGCGTAAAGGAAAACCTTCCGCACGCCGGTCAGCGCGGCCTTGAGCGTCCCGGGTTTCGTCAGGTCCGCTTCGACGACATCCACCTCGGCGGGAAAGTCCGCTTTGGCCAGATCGCGCACGGATGCCCGAACCGGTTGCCCGGCCGCGAGAAGCTGGCCGACGACGTGCCGCCCGATGCTGCCCCGGGCCCCGATCACCAAAGTACGCACGGCTCACCCCTTGCTCATGGCGCCAAGGGGGTCACCGCTGTGACGGGCGGAGCGTTCCGACGCTGCACTCCGCGTCCTTCGACCCTACCCGTGCAGGGAACCGGGGAACAGGTACTGGTCGGCGGGCATTTTGTCGCCGTGGAACCAGGCGTCGAAAAAACCGCGGAGGTCCTGGCCGCCGGCGGTTTTCTGGACGAACTCCTCGAACTGGCTCCAGGAGGCGTTGCCGTCCTTGTGGGTGGCGGGCCATTCCTTGAGGACTTTGCCGAAGGCCTCGTCGCCGATCTGGCGGCGCAACGCGTGGATGGCCAGCACGCCTTTGTCGTAGACGCCGTGGAACTCGTTGCCCTGGCCCATTCCGTAGAGCTTGTTGGCCCAGAACGCGTCGCGGGTCTTCATCTTGTCCACGGCCGTCTTGTACCGCTGGTCGAGATTCTGGTGTTCCTTGGCCTCGGTCCACAGCCATTGGGCGTAGCTGGTGAAGCATTCGTTCAGGCAGATGTCCGCCCATTTGGCCACCGACACCGAGTCGCCGAACCATTGGTGCGCGTTCTCGTGGACGACCGTTTCGAGGTTGGTCCACTTGGCGTAGGTCGGCCGGGTCTGGGTCTCCAGGGAGAACCCGATGTCCTCGTTCAGGTAGATCCCACCCGCGGCGTCCTGCGGATATGGGCCGAACTTCTCACTCAGGAAGGCCAGGATCTCCGGCAGCCGCGATTCGAGCTGTTTCTTGTTCTCCACGCCCGGGGCGTAGGCGCTGACAATCGGCTTGCCATCCGGCAGCTGCCCGCGCTCGATTGTCCATTTGTCGACACTGATCGTCGTCAAATAGGTGGCGATCCGGGTCTTCTCCGCCCATTTGAAGGTGGTCCAGCCGTCCTTCTCCTCGGTGCCGTCCTCCAGCCCGTTGGACATCACGCTCCACCCGTTCGGCACGCGGGCGGCCAGGTGGAATGTCGCTTTGTCGGCCGGGTGGTCGTTCGCCGGGAACCAGAACGTCGCCGAATGCGGCTCGCCCGCCGCGAACGCGCCGCCGGATTTCGCGAGCTGCCAGCCGTTCACGCCGAGCTGCCCGGCCTCCGCCTGGGTGGGTTTCCCGGAATAACGCACCCGGGTGTGAAATGTCGATTTGTCGGTGATCGGCTCGGCCGGGGTGATCACCAGTTCGTGCTGACCCGACCGGGCGAACTTCGCGGGTTTTCCGTCGATCTCGACACTGGCGACGTCGAGGCCGTTGAGGTCCAGGTTGAACTGGTTGAGCGCGGCGGTGGCCGTGGCGGTCACGGTGGTGTCGCCGTCCAGACGCTGCGAACCGGGGTCGTAGCTCACCGAGACGTTGTAGTCGCCGACGTCGTAGCCGCCGTTGCCGTCGTCCGGGTAGTACTCGTCCCCCGCGCCCTCCGACCCCGCGCCGGCCGGGCTGACCGTCGGCGAGGGCGCGCTGGTGGGCTGGGGTTGTCCGGGTTCGCTGGTACAACTCACGACAAGGGCTGCGGCCAGGGTGAGCGCCATGGCGAGTCGGTGGCGTGGTTGGTCCATGCGGTCCAACCTAGCCAACCGCATGTCAGAGGGAGGTTGAATGCACCAGATGGTCGAGTTCGGCGGGTCCGGCCGGACGATCTTGCTGCTGCACGGCCTGATGGGCCGCGCGACCACCTGGTGGCCGGTGGCCCAGTGGCTCAAGCGGTACGGGCGGGTCGTCGGGATCGACGCCCGTGCGCACGGCCGCAACCCGCTGCACAAGGGCCGGACCGAGGACTTCGTCGCCGACGCGGCCGCGGTGCTCACCGAGCCGTCGATCGTGATCGGGCACTCGATGGGCGGCCTGCACGCGTGGGCCCTCGCCGCCGCGCACCCCGAGCTGGTCAGCGGGATCGTGGTCGAGGACATGGCGCCGGACCAGCGCGGCAAGTCGGTCACCGTGTGGAAGTCGTACTTCAACTCGTGGCCGGTGCCGTTCCAGTCGCTGGCGCACATCCGGTCGTTCTTCGGCACCAGCGGGGACTACTTCATCGAGTGCTTCGAGGAACGCAAGGACGGCTACCACCTGATCGCCGACCTGGAGAACCTGTACCCGATCGCGGCGGAATGGGGCGAACGGGACTACTGGCCGCTGATCGAGAAGGTCCAGTGCCCGATGCTGGTGCTGGAGGCGGAGAACAGCGCCATGCCGGCCGGTCAGATGAGCGAGATGCCGCTGCGCGCCCCTGGCGGCGGCAAGCACGTCCTGGTGCCCGGCTCCGACCACGTGATCCACCGGTCGGCGCCGGAGTTCTACCGGGGCGCGGTGGAGGCGTTCCTGTCCGCTATGTGATGACCTCGACCTCGCGGGTCACCGTGTCCACGATCGAGACCTCGGACACGCGCGCCTCGATCCGGTCGATCGGGTGCAGCGCGGCGAACCCCTCGACCATCTGCTGGTGCTCGATGCTCTGCGTCAGCGTGCAGTGCGGGATCCACGCGCCCGGCAGGTAGTACGCCGACGGCGCCTGCACCTTCCCGGCGAGCACGTCGTGGATCGCGGAATGGACGGCCAGCAGCTCGTTGTCGACGACCGCGCCGAGCATCAGCACGTTCTCGGTGGTCGGGAACGTGCCGAGGGTGGACAGCCAGAGGTTCGGGATCGTCAGGGTGCGCAGCTCGTCCTTGAGCAGATCCCGGGTGCGCCGCGGAATGGCCTTGGTCAGCGCGAACGTCACATGCGGCGGCCAGTTCCCCTCGGGCCGCTTGATCACCGGCGGCACCCCCGCCGCCTCGAGCCGCCGCCACAGCGCGCGGACGGCCCGGTCGGCCCGATCGTCAAAGAAGACAACAACCCCTTGTGCCACGCCCCATGCTCCCACCCAACCCGGACGAACGCGGGACACACCCCGGACGAACGTGAGACACACCCTGGATGAAGGTGGGACATGGACGCGGGGATCGGTTAGTCCTGGCGTGGGTAGCCTGGACGCATGCCAGTCGTGAAGATCAACGCGATCGAGATGCCCGAGGGCGCCGGCCCGGAGCTCGAGAAGCGGTTCGCCGCCCGCGCGGACTCCGTGAAGGGCTCGAAGGGGTTCCTGGGGTTCGAGCTGCTGCGGCCCACCGCCGGGCAGGACCGCTACTTCGTCTACACCAAGTGGGAGACCGAGGAGGACTTCCAGGCGTGGGCGCAGAACAGGCCCGGGCATGGCGGCGAGGGGCGGCCGAAGCCGGTGGCGACCGGGGCCGACCTGCTCGAGTTCGAGGTTGTGCAGCTGGTCACGCCGGAGTGAACGAGCTCGACCGGGCGGCGGCCCTGATCCGGGCCGCGAGCTCACTGCTGATCTGCGCCGGCGCCGGGATGGGCGTCGACTCCGGGTTGCCGGATTTCCGCGGGGATGACGGGTTCTGGCAGGCTTATCCGCCGTACCAACGGTTAGGGCTGCGGTTCGTCGAGCTGGCCGACCCGGTGCACTTCGCCGAGGACCCGGAGCTGGCCTGGGGCTTCTACGGCCACCGCCTCCAGCTCTACCGGGACACGGTGCCGCACAAGGGTTTCGCGATCCTGCGGAGCTGGGACAAGCCCGCCAGGGTGTTCACGTCCAATGTGGACGGGCAGTTCCAGAAGGCCGGGTTCCCGGACGAGCACGTGGCGGAGGTGCACGGCTCGATCCACCACCTGCAGTGCTTCGCCCACTGTGGACAACCGATCTGGCCCGCCCGGGACAACGTCGAGGTCGACCCGGACACCATGCGCGCCACCAGCCCGCTCCCGCGATGCCCGGACTGCGGCGGCCTCGCCCGGCCCAACATCCTGATGTTCGGCGACTACGACTGGGAATCGGGCCGCAGCGACAAAACGCTCACCGAGACGGCGAAATGGCGCGCCCAGCAAGAGAACCTCGTCGTCATCGAACTCGGCGCGGGTACGGCGATCCCAACCGTGCGGCGAATGTCCGAACTGGCCTCGGCCCGGACCGGAGCCCTGATCAGGATCAACCCGCGGGAACCACAGATCCGGCACGGCCGCGGTATCGAGCTGCCGATGGGGTCCCTCGAGGCCCTGTCCGAACTGGACATCAGGGTGGCAGGGTGATCCAGGCCAGCACCGCCCGGTGGTCGCTGCCCCCGAGGTCCTCCACCCGGTAGTCGTCGACCGCCGCCCGGTTGTCCACCAGCACGTGGTCGATGGTGACGGGCGGCGGCCACAACCCGGCGGGCCACGTCGGGACCATCCCCGCGCCCCGGCGTTCCCCGGCGTCCACATAGCCGCGCCCGAGCAGCGTCCGCATGCCCGGGTGGTCCAGCGTCGCGTTGAAGTCGCCAACCAGCAGCCGCGGCCGCACGTTGAACACCGCGGGCGGCATCTCGTCCAGCTCGTGCTTCCACGTCGACGGGTTCTCGACGCCCGGAACGGCGTGCACGACCAGGATGTCCGGGTCCAGCCCGAACGGCAGGTCGATGATCGCGCTGGGCTGAGCGAACGTCGCCGGATCGGCGATCGGCTCCTCGGTCAGCGGGTACTTCGAGGCCAGCCCGGACCCCTCCCCGCCCGGGATCGGCTGGAACATCCGGTACGGCAGCAGCGAGTTGATCCCGGCGCGCAGCAGGTCGTCGGACATCGCGGGGGTGAGCTCCTGCAGGCTCAGCACGTCGACGTGGTTGTCCCGGACCATCCGGACGATCTGGGTGGCGTCCGCGCGCCCCACGTACAGGTTCGCCGACATCACGACGAGCTTCGGCCCATGCGCGTCCGGCTGCTTGTGCTCGACCAGCCGGGGTGCGACCGAGGCCGCGGTGATCAGCGCGACCGCCATCACCAGCCCGCCGGACACCCACCGGCGCATCAGCAGCCCGGTCACACCCAGTGCCAGGCCGATCGCGGCGACGTACGGCGTCAGCGCGATCAGCCCGATGATGTACTGGTTCCCGGCCACCCCGAACAGCCGCAGAGCTGCGAAAAGGACGAACAGCACGGACGGCAGGCCCCAGAGCACGACGCCGGCCTTGCCCCCGCGCCGTGGTCTCGCTGTCTCGACATCAGCCGCCGCTGTCACGTCACCAGCTTGCCCGAAACCGGCTGACAGCGTCCTGTGCGCGGCCCGGCAGCGTGTCGGCGCACAGTCTCCGCAGGAACAACGTGGGGAGAACGCGAATGTCGAATGCGATCGAGGCCGAAGGGCTGGTGAAGCGGTATGGCGAGACGACCGCGCTGGGTGGGGTCGATCTCGTCGTGCCGGCCGGGAAGATCCTCGGCGTGCTGGGACCCAACGGCGCCGGCAAGACCACCGCCGTGCGGATCCTGGCGACCCTGCTGCGGCCGGACGCGGGCCGCGCCACGGTCGGCGGGTACGACGTGCTGAAGGAGCCCGTCGCGGTCCGTCAGCTGATCGGGCTGACCGGCCAGTACGCGTCGGTCGACGAGGACCTGTCCGGCCGGGAGAACCTCGTTCTCATTGCCCGGCTGCTGGAGAAGTCCAAGGCCGAGGCCCGGGCGCGGGCCGTTGAACTGCTGGCGCAGTTCGAGCTGACCGACGCGGCCGACCGGGCGGTCAAGACCTACTCCGGCGGCATGCGGCGGCGGATCGACCTGGCCTGCAGCCTGGTCGGCCGCCCGCAGGTGCTCTACCTGGACGAGCCGACCACCGGGCTGGACCCGCACGCCCGCAACGAGGTCTGGGCGGTGGTCCGCCGTCTGGTGAACGAGGGGGTGACGGTGCTGCTGACCACGCAGTACCTGGAGGAGGCCGACCAGCTCGCGGACCGGATCACCGTGTTCGACCACGGCAAAGTGGTCGCCGACGGCAAACCGGACGAGCTGAAGCGCAAGACCGGCGGGCAGACCCTGCAGGTGCGGCCGACCCGGATGGCCGACATGGACCTGGTCGACCGGATCCTGCTGGACCTGACCGGGATGCGCCCGGCCAAGGACTACGACACCGGGATGCTCAGCACCCCGGTGGACGATCCGGTGCTGCTGTCCACTTTGGTCCGGCGGCTGGACGACGCCGGGATCGTCGCGGATGAGCTGGCGCTGCGGCTGCCCAGCCTGGACGAGGTGTTCCTGGCGATCACCGGGGACCGTGAGGGGGCGAAGGTATGACGACCGCGATCGCGACCCGGGTGAGCCCGGGCCGGGCGGTGGGGCACGGCCTGACGCTGGCCGGGCGCAGCATCAGGAAGGTGATCAAGAGTCCGGAGCAGCTGGTCGACGTGACCATCTCGCCGATCATCATGCTGGTGCTGTTCAGCGTGTTCTTCGGCGGCGCCATCGCGATGGGCGACCGGACCGCGTACACGCAGGACCTGTTGCCGGGCCTGATGGTGCAGACCACGTTGTTCGCCAGCCTGGGCACGGGTGTGGCGTTGTGCACGGACATCAGCAAGGGCGTGTTCGACCGGTTCCGCAGCCTGCCGATCGCGCGGTCGGCGCCGTTGCTGGGGGCGGTGTTCGGCGATGTGGTCCGCTATGTGATCTCGCTGCTGATCATGATCATCTGTGGCGTGATCCTCGGGTTCCGGATCCACACCGGCTTCTTCTCCGCCGTGCTCGACCTGTTGCTGATGATCGCGTTCGGCCTGTGCCTGTGCTGGATCTCGGTGCTGGTAGGGCTGCTGGTGAAGTCGCCACAGGCCGTACCGGGCATCATGGTCGCGCTGATCTTCCCGCTTTCGTTCGCCAGCAACGTGTTCGTTCCGACCGCGACGCTGCCGAGCTGGGTGCGCGGGTTCACCGAGGTCCAGCCCGTGAGCCTGTTGACCGAGGTCAACCGCGGCCTGCTGACCGGCGGCACGGACGTCTCCGGGCCGCTGCTGGGTTCGCTGGCCTGGATGGTCGGCGTGGTCCTGGTGTTCTACCCGTTGGCCATGCGGGCCTACAAACGCCGCGTGGGCGGCTGAGCGACTGGGGGTCTCGTGAGTGGTTGTTCTGGCCAGGACGACCACTCACGAGGCGGCGACGCTTTGCTCGAGGACGTGCATGGCCTCGTCGCGGGGCAGGATCCGGTGCCGGTCAAGGAGTTCGCGTTCGGTGTCGCCGAACCTGCCCAGCAGGGCCTGGATCTCCGGCGAACCCAGGTCGAGGGCCCCGCGGACGGCGGCGGCCGCGCCGAGCAGGCGGGCCGCCTCGGACAGCTCGCCGGTCATGGCCGCCACCTCGGCGAGCGCTTCGCCAATGCCCGCAACGCTTTGGTAGTCGACCATGAAGGCCCGGCGGATCCCGGCCAGCGCGGACCGGGCCCGGGCCGCGGCCTTGCCGGGCTCGCCTTCGGCCGCCAGCAACGGGATCTCGGCGGTGTCGACCCACGCGTACATCGGGTCGCCGTGGTTGTCCTTGCGGCCGGTGAGCAGTTCCCGCGCGTGCACCATGTACTTGCGCGACCTGGGCAGGTCGCCGTGCGCGCGGGCGATCTGGCTGAGCCGGCACAGGTTCACGATGGACACCGCCTGCTGGCCCTGCTCCTGGCTGATCACGACGGCCTGTTCGAGATCGCGCATGGCGCCTTCGATGTCACCGTCGCGATACCGGATGTCGGCGAGCCGGCCGCACGCCATGGGCGGCAACGGCAACGGCCCCAGCTCGATCTCCATCCGCATGGCCTCAACGAAAAGATCCGTGGCACCGGCCAGATCCCCGCGCAGCGAACGGATCCCGGCCAGCCCGTTCATCGCCATCATCCCGCCCCACCGGTCGCCCAGGGTGCGGAACCGGCGGATGGCGAAGGTGAACCAGCGCTCGGCCCGGTCGACCTGGCCGAAGTTCTCCGACGCCAGCGCACCGCCGAGGGCACTCACCGCGCGGCCCCACGGGTCCGGATACCGCAGCGAACGCCGGAAGGCCACGCTGGCCGCGTCCTCCGTGTCGCCGAGCAACGCGTGCGCGATCGCCTCCACCATTGACAGCAACGGATAACGCGCCGCCGGCCCGACCCGTTGGCACAGCTCGATCAGCTCGTTGAGCCGGGCCGGATCCGGGTCGCCGGTGCCGCTGGCCATCTCCAGCATCCGCAGCATGATCCGGGCGTCCGCCGGGGCGTCCCGCTCCAGCAGCATGATCCGGTCGATCGGCATCACCTGCTCGGACAGCGACTCGCCGAACACGCCCTGGCGCAGCATCCAGAACCACGTCCAGGCGGCCGCGATCCGCGAGGACGTGTCGCCGTCCTCGTTGTCCACCGCGATCCGGACGGCCTCAACGACGTTGTCCCGCTCCGCGTCCATTGTGGACAAGGCGTGGATCTGGCCCGGCCCACGCAGTTTCGGGTCGTACTCCTCCACGAACGCGAGCATGTGCGCGGCGAGCCGGGTCCGGACCTCCGGCCTGTCGTCCAGGCGTTCCGACGCGTAGGCGCGGACGGTCTGCAGCATGCGGTAGCGAGGCGGCCCGTCCGCCCCCTCGCCCGCTTCCACCAACGATTTCTCGACGAGGGACGCGAGCACGTACAGCACGTCCCGGGGCTTGAGGTCGCCGCCCGCGCAGACCGCTGTGATGGCTTCGAGCGTGGCCGGGCTGGCGAACACCGACAGCCTTGTCGCCAGCGTGCGTTCCGCTTCGGTGAGCAGGCTCCAGCTCCACTCCACCACCGCGCCCAGGGTCTGGTGGCGCGGCAGGGACGTCCGGCTGCCACCGGTGAGCAGCCGGAACCGGTCGTCCAGCCGGTCCGCGACCTGGCCGATGGTCATCGACCGCAGCCGCGCCGCCGCGAGTTCGAGCGCCAGCGGCAGGCCGTCGAGCTGACGGCAGATCGCCACGATGTCCTTGACATTGCTGTCGTCCATCACGAACCCGGGCCGGACCGCGGCCGCCCGGTCGAGGAAAAGTCTTACCGCGGCCCGTTCCTGGGCCTGGTCCGGGGTGGCGTTCTCCTCGGGCAGGTCCAACGGTCCCAGCTGGAGCAGCGTTTCCCCCGTGATGGCAAGGGGTTCGCGGCTGGTGGCCATCACCCGCAGCCGCGGGCAACCCGCCAGCAACACATCCACCAGGTGCGCGGCAGCCGAGATCAGGTGCTCGCAGTTGTCCAGCACGATGAGATCCGAGCGGTCGCCTAGGGCGTCGACAAGGCGTTCGGTCACGTCGCCCGCGGAGCCGTGCAAGATCCTCCGGCCTTCGGCGATCCGCGGGTCGCCCAGGCCCAGCTCGGAAGCCAGCGCCAGCGGCACGTCGGAGGCCTCGCGCAGACCGGCCAGCGGCACGAACCACACGCGTTCATGGACTTTGGCCGCCGCCTCGGTCGCCAGCCGCGTCTTTCCTGCGCCACCGGGGCCGACCAGGGTCACCAGCCGTCCGTCCATTTTGGTCAGTTCGACGAGCTCGTCGTGCCGCCCGACGAAACTGGTCAGCTGGGCCGGCACCTTGGGCGGGCGCTTGGGCTGGTCGCGCAGGACCTCCAGGTGGACGGCCTTGAGCTCCTGGCCCGGGTCGACGCCGAGCTCGTCGCCGAGGTTCGTGCGGATGGTCTCGAACGCGGTGAGCGCGTCGGCCTGCCGTCCGGCCAGGTGCAACGCGCGGATCAGCAGCCCGGCCAGGCGTTCCCGCAGCGGCGACGCCTCTTCGGGTGCGTACTTCGTGAGCAGCGCGTACAGCTCGACGATGACGTCACCTTCCCGGCCGCGCCGGATGTCCGCGTCGATCCGGTCTTCCAGCGCGGTCAGCCGCAGCTCGGTCAGCCTGGCGACCGCGGGCGCCGCGAAGGGCGCGTCGGCGACGTCCACCAGGGCCGGCCCGCGCCACAGGTCGAGGGCTTCGCGCAGCACCTCGGCGGCTCGGGTGATCTGGTCCTTGCGCAGCAGGTCCCCGCCCTCGGCGGCGAGCCGCTCGAAGGTGTGTGCGTCCACGTCGGTCACCGCGAG
>CBIMJO010000153.1:0-11177 GCA_966244135.1 uncultured Actinocrispum sp.
TACCTCGGCGGCTTCGCGCTGTTCGTCCTGTGCATCGGCCTGTCCCTGGGCCTGCACGAGGCAGGTCACCTGCTGTCGGCCAAGGCCTTCGGGCTGAAGGTGCGGCGGTACTTCGTCGGGATCGGGCCGAAGATGTTCTCGTTCCGGCGGGGCGGCACCGAGTACGGGGTGAAGTGGATCCCGCTCGGCGGGTTCTGCGACATCGCCGGGATGACCACGCTGGACGAGCTCACGCCGGACGAGCAGCGGCGGGCGATGTACAAGCAGAAGGCGTGGAAGCGGACCGCGGTGATGGCGGCCGGGCCGGTCACGCATTTCCTGCTCGGGTTCGTGGTGCTGTACGCGCTCGCGGCCACGCTCGGCCTGCCGAACACCACCGAGAAACCCGTCCTGGCCTCGGTGGCCGGGTGCGTGGCCGACGCGAAGACCACTGATCAGCTGTCTCACCCCGCGTGCGCGCCGGGTCAGCTCGGCCCGGCCGAGGCGGCCGGGATCAGGTCCGGGGACGAGATCGTGGCCGTGGCCGGGAAGGCGACGCCCACCTGGACCGAGATGGTCACCACCGTGCGTGCGGCCAGTGGGCCGACGCAGGTCGACGTGGTGCGCGACGGCCGGCGGATGAGCTTCACCGTCGACATCCCCAGGGTCGAACGTCCCGGCGCGGGCAAGGTCGGCGCCATCGGGGCCACGCCGGTGTCGTCGTTGCAGTACGGCCCGCTGGCGGCCTTTGGCGCGACCACCGACTACACCGGGCAGATGTTCGTGCAGACCTGGCACAAGCTGATCGAGTTCCCGCAACGCGTCCCGGCCGTGGTGAGCGCGATCTTCGGCGGCGAACGGGACCCCAACACGCCGATCAGCGTCGTCGGCGCCAGCCGCCTCGGCGGCGAGGCCGTGCAGGCGGGGCTGTGGTCGCTGTTCTTCCTGTTGCTGGCCGGGATGAACTTCTTCCTGGGTGTGTTCAACCTGCTGCCGCTGCTGCCGTTGGACGGCGGTCACATCGCGATCATCTGGTACGAACGGGTTCGCGACTGGGTCCGCCGCCTCCGGGGCATGGAGGCCGGCGGACCCGTCGATTTCACCAAGCTGGCCACGGTCACGATGGTCCTCGTCCTCATCGGCGGCCTGTTCGTCGCGCTGACGATCACCGCGGACATCGTGAACCCGGTGCGGCTCACCTAGACGTTGCGTGGGAACCCTAGGTTGACACCCCCGTGCGACGGGTCGAGCCAGCGGTTGGTGATCACTTTGGACCTGGTGAAGAAGTGGATGCCGTGCGGGCCATAGGCGTGCGTGTCGCCGAAGAGTGAGTCCTTCCAGCCGCCGAACGAGTAGTAGCCCACGGGAACGGGGATCGGCACGTTCACGCCGACCATGCCGACCTCGACCTCGTTCTGGAACCGCCGCGCGGCCCCGCCGTCGTTGGTGAAGATCGCGGTCCCGTTGCCGTACGGGTTGCCGTTCACCAGTTCCAGCGCGGCGTCGTAGCTCGGCGCCCGAACGACCGAGAGCACTGGGCCGAAGATCTCGTCGGTGTAGATGGACATCTCGGTCGTGACGTTGTCGAAGAGTGTCGGTCCGAGCCAGAACCCTTCGGCGGCACCGTCGATCTCGTGCCCACGGCCGTCGACAGCCAGCGTCGCACCGGAAGACACACCAGCGTCCACATAGGATTCGACGCGATCCCGGTGTGCGCGCGTGACGAGCGGGCCCATCTCACAGCCTGCACGCCGGCCGTCGCCGACGTGCAGGCCGGTCATCCGATCGGAGATCTTCTGCACCAACGTGTCGCCCACCGGGTCGACAGCGACGACCACGGAGATCGCCATGCACCGCTCCCCCGCGGACCCGAACCCGGCCGACACGGCCGCGTCCGCGGCCAGGTCGAGGTCCGCATCCGGCAGGACGACCATGTGGTTCTTGGCGCCACCCAAGGCCTGCACGCGCTTGCCGTGCTTCGTGCCGGTCTCGTAGACGTACCGCGCGATCGGCGTGGACCCGACGAACGACACGGCCTTGACGGTCGGATGCTCCAGCAGCCCGTCGACCGCGACCTTGTCGCCGTGCAGGACGTTCAGCACACCGTCGGGCAGACCGGCCTCGGCCAGCAGCTCGGCGATGAACAGCGAGGCCGAAGGGTCCTTTTCGGACGGCTTCAGCACCACCGTGTTCCCGCAGGCGATGGCGTTGGGCACGAACCACAACGGCACCATGGCCGGGAAGTTGAACGGCGAGATGACCGCGACCACGCCGAGCGGCTGCTGGATCGAGTAGACGTCCACCTTGGTCGAGACGTTCTCGCTGAACCCGCCCTTGAGCAGATGCGGGATGCCACAGGCGAACTCGACCGCCTCCAGCGCCCGCTGCACCTCGCCACCGGCGTCGTCGAGCACCTTGCCGTGCTCGGCGGTGACGATCGCGGCCAGCTCGGCGCGCCTGGCGGCCAGCAGCTCGCGGAACTTGAACAGCACGTTGGACCGCTTGGCCAGCGAACTGTCCCGCCACGCCGGGAAAGCAGCGGCCGCGGCGGCCACCGCGGAGTCCACTTCGGACTGGGCGGCGAAGTCGACGGTGCCGCTGACCTGACCGGTCGCCGGGTCGTACACCTCGCCGGTCCGCTCGGCCACGCCGTCCCACGGCTTGCCGTTGATCCAGTGGGTAATACGACTCATGCGTTGTTCTCCTTGTCCACCACGGCGATCGTCTCGGTCAGCACGGCGAGTGCCTCTTCGGTCTCCTCCTCGGTCAGCGTCATCGGCGGCGCGAGCCGGATGACGTTGCCGTACAGGCCGCCCTTGCCCACGAGCAGGTGGCGCGCCTTGGTCTCCTCCATGAACCGGGCCGCGGCCGCGGGCGACGGTGTGCGCCCGTCCGGCCCGACCAGCTCGATCCCGATCATCAGGCCCTTGCCGCGGACATCGCTGACGACCGGGTGCCCGGCGGCCGCGTCGCGCAGACCGGTGATCAGCCTGCTGCCCAGCTTGGCCGCGTTGGCCTGCAGGTCGTGGTCGAGGATGTAGTCCAGCGCGGCCAGGGCGCCCGAGGTGGAGACCGGGTTGCCGCCGAAGGTGGAGATCGAGTTCGCGCCGATGCAGTCCATCAGGTCGCCGCGGGCCACCACGCCGCCGATGGCCAGGCCGTTGCCCAGGCCCTTGGCGAACGTCATCGCGTCCGGGGCGAACCCGTGCGCCTGGATGCCCCAGAAGTGCTCGCCCGTGCGGCCCCAGCCGGTCTGCACCTCGTCGGCGATGAACAGGATCCCGTACTCGTCCAGGACCTCCTTCATCGCGCCGAACATGCCGTCCGGCGGCACGTTGAACCCGCCGACGCCCTGGATCGGCTCGGCGATCATGCAGGCCACGTCGCCCGAGGTCGTCACGTTGATGACGTCACGCAGGTCGTCGACGCAGGCCGCGACGTAGTCGGCGTCGGACAGCGAGGCGAACGGGCCGCGCGAGCGGTAGCCGCCGTGCACGTAGCTGACCTTGACCGGGGACAGCGAGCTCGCGGACCAGCCGCGGTTGCCGGTGATGCCCATCGTGGCGAATGCCCGGCCGTGGTAGGAGTTGCGCAGCGCCAGCACCTGCTCACTGCGGCGGAACTGGGTGGCCAGCAGCAGCGCGGTCTCGTTGGCCTCGGTGCCGGAGTTGGTGAAGAACACCTTGGCGTCCTTGATCCCGGACAGCTTGGCGATCCGCTCGGCCAGCTCCACCTGCTGGCGGATCAGGTACAGCGTCGAGGTGTGCAGGATGCCGGTCTTGACCTGCGAGGAGATCGCGTCGCTGATCTCGGCGATGTCGTAGCCGACCGCGTTGGTCAGGATCCCGGCGAAGAAGTCCAGGTAGGTGCGCCCCTGCGCGTCGGTGACCCGGCGCCCGCCGCCGCTGACGATCTCGATCGGTTCGGCGTAGAACAGCGCCAGCCACTCGGGCATGACGGCACGGTGTCGGCTGAACAGGTCGTCGGGCACGGCTGCCTCCAGAGTGCGGGGGTCTCTGCACTGAGTCTGGCTGCCGAGGCGGGATCGACCCTACAGACAATGTGTGTCCGAAGAGCGTCCCCAGGCTTACATTGTGTGCATGTACCCGACGGTCGCCGACGCGCTGGCCCTGCCCGTGGTCAAGGAGGGCCGCCCGCGCGTGGTCGCCGGACAGGACGGGCTGACCAAGCGGGTGCGCTGGGTGCACGCCGCCGAAGTCGCCGATATCGCGCATCTGCTGCGCGGCGGCGAACTCGTGCTGACCACGGGAATCGCGCTGCCTGATGATGCCAGTGGGCTGACGCGGTACGTCGACGAGCTGGCCGATGTGGGCGTGGCCGGGATCGTGGTCGAGCTGCTCCGGCACTGGAGCGACCGGCTGCCGCAGGCGTTCGTGACCGCGGCCGAGCGGCGGGGCGTGCCGCTGGTGACGTTGTCCGAGGAGACCCGGTTCGTCACGATGACCGAGGCGATCGTCGGCCTGATCGTGGATGCCCAGGTCACCGAGCTGCGCGCGGCCGAGCAGGTGCACGAGACGTTCACGGCGCTGACCGTCGCGGGCGCCGAACCCGCCGAGGTCCTGCGCGAGGTCGCCCGCACCTCCGGCCTGCCGGTCGTCCTGGAGACCCTGTCGCACGACGTGCTCGCCTACGACACCGCGGGCGCGAACCCCACCGAGCTGCTGCGGAACTGGGCCAGGCGCCCGCGTTCGGTCCATGTCACCGGCCGCACCAGCTACGACTCCGACACGGGCTGGCTGGTCACTGTGGTCGGTGCGCGGGGCAACGACTGGGGCCGGCTCGTGCTGTTGACGCCGGAACCGCCGCCGCACAGGCACATCGTGGTCGCCGAGCGGGCCGCGTCGGCGCTGGCCGTGCATCGCCTGGTCGCGCGGGACCGCGAAGGCCTGGAACGGCACGCGCATCGCACGCTGCTGACCGAGATCCTGAACAACCCGGGTGCGAACCTGAATGCCCGCGCCGCGGCCCTCGGTGTGCCGCTGGAACACCGGCGCCTGGTCGGGGTCGCCGTACGGCCGCGGACGAGCGTGAGCCCCGCGCCCGCGATGGCGACCCAGGAAGTCCTGCGTGACCTGGCCGAAGCCGCCGCCCTGGCCGCCCGGCGGGCTCAGGTTGCCGCGTTGGTGGGGGTTGTCGACGACACGAGCGTGCGAGTGTTGTTGTCGCTGCCGTCCCAGGCCGAAGTGGACAACGCGCTTCGCAAGCTGGCCAAGGAAGTCCACTCCGCGGCCGCCGCCACGCAACGTGCCGTGCCGGTGGTCCTGGCGGTCGGGACAACGGTCGAGCGGGTCGCGGATGTGCGGCGCAGCATGGTCGAGGCCGCGCACGTCGCCGACGCCGCGCTACGGTCCACTTCGGACCGCCAGTACCACCGGCTGGACGACGTCCGGCTGCGCGGCCTGCTGCACCTGCTGGCCGCGGACGAGCGGATCGCCGCGTTCGCCGACCGGGAGCTGGGGCCGTTGCTCGCCCGGGACGCCAGCCACGGCAGCCGCCTGGTCGACACCCTGCGGCACTTCTGTGCGAACGGCGGCAACAAGTCCGCCGCCGCGAGCGCCGCGCACATGTCCAGAACCGCCTATTACCAACAGCTTTCCCGGATCGAGCAGGTGCTCGGGGTGTCGCTTGAGGACCCTGAGTCGATGTTGTCGCTCTATGTGGCCTTGCTGACCCTGGACGTGCAGGACTATCACACGACCGAGTAACACAGCTGGGCCACTGGGCCGCCGATAGACGTTGACATGAAGTCTCGAACTCTCCGGACGGCCACCGCTGTGGTGAGCGCCGCCGCCTGCGTGCTGCTCGCGGCCCCCGCCTCGGCTGCCGTCGGCAAGACGACACTGACGTTGTCCAAGGTCGGCGCCGAGGTGAACAGCCTGCTCCCGCTGCCGAAACTGACGACCCTCAAGTGCGAGCCCGCCGGCGGCACGCATCCCGGCCGCGACAGCGCCTGCGCCACCCTGACCAAGGCGGACGGCGACTTCACCAAGATCGAGCCGATCAAGGGCCGCACCTGCACCCTGCAGTACAGCCCGATCACCGTCCGCGCGGACGGCAAGTGGCGTGGCCGGGACATCGAATGGCAGGCCACCTTCCCCAACGAGTGCGCGGCGGTCGTCGCCACCGACGGCGTCTACGACTACTGATGGGACCTTTGGGTGTGCCCCGCCCGCCGGCCGGGCACACCCACCGGGACACGAGAGCCATCGCGAGGACCGCGATGGCCGCCCCACCGGCCGCACGAAGATGTGCCGGCAAGCCGTGATCTCCTTTGGGTGCGCGGGTTTCGCGATACGGCAGTCGTGACGCCGACGAAACCGCCCGGCAACCCGGAAACCGCTTCGGGCATAAAGTCCGGTGATGGGCACAACTGGCGTGCGGCCCGCAACGGACATACTGTTCACCGAGTGGGCCAATGCTGAACACTGTGCCTCTGCCGCCGTCCCCGGACGGCACACAGGATGCCCGGATGGAACCACTACGCCCTGCGGAGTGAGCTATGGCCGTTGCCTCGCAAGTCACCCAGCCCGACGGCCGAGTCGACCTGGTCGACAGTTCGGCCATCGCCGGCAGCCGCTTCTACAACCCCGAGCTCGCGCCGGTGCCGGTCGAGGGACGGCACTGGACCACCTACAACTACTTCGCGCTGTGGATGGGGATGGCGCACAACATCCCCAGCTACACCCTGGCCGCCTCGCTGATCGCGCTGGGCATGGACTGGGTGCAGGCGTTCCTGACGATCACCCTGGGCAACCTGATCGTGCTGATCCCGATGCTGCTCAACAGCCACGCGGGCACCAAGTACGGCATCCCGTTCCCGGTGTTCGCCCGCGCCTTCTACGGCGTGCGCGGCGCCAACCTCGCCGCGCTGCTGCGCGGGTTCATCGCGTGCGCGTGGTTCGGCATCCAGACCTGGGTGGGCGGCGAGGCGCTGTACGTGATCGTCGGCAAGCTCACCGGTGACGGCTGGATCAACGCGGCCGAGATCGGCGGCCAGCCGTGGACGCTGTGGCTGTGCTTCGCGCTGTTCTGGGTCGTGCAGATGCTGATCATCTGGCGCGGCATGGAGGCCATCCGGCGGTTCGAGAACTGGACCGCGCCGCTGGTGTCCATCGGGTTCCTGATCCTGCTGGTGTACGTGGTGGTCAAGGCGGGCGGGTTCGGCCCGATCCTGTCCGAGCCGTCCAAGCTCGGCTGGGGCGGCGACTTCTGGAAGGTCTTCGCGCCCTCGCTGATGGGCATGATCGCGTTCTGGTCGACGCTGTCGCTGAACATGCCGGACTTCACCCGGTTCGGCGGCAGCCAGCGCAAGCAGGTCACCGGCCAGATCCTCGGCCTGCCGACGACCATGTCGTTCATCGCGCTGGTGGCGATCCTGACCACGTCCGGCGCGGTGTCGCTGTACGGCGAGGCGATCTGGGACCCGGCCAAGCTGGCCAGCAAGTTCGACAGCCCGGTCCTGGTGGTCGTCGCGCTGATCGCCCTGGTGCTCGCCACGGTGTCGGCGAACCTGGCGGCCAACGTGGTCAGCCCGTCCTACGACTTCTCCAACGCCTTCCCCCGCGGGATCACTTTCGCCATGGGCGGCCTGATCACCGGCGTGCTCGGCGTGCTGATCCAGCCGTGGCGGCTGATCTCCGACCCGAGCATCTACATCTTCGCCTGGCTCGGCTTCTACGGCGGGGTGCTCGCGTCGATCGCCGGCGTGTTCATCGCCGGGTACTGGACGATCAACCGGACCCGGCTGAAGCTGGCCGACCTGTACAAGGACGGCGAGGGCTCGTACTGGTTCAACGGCGGCTGGAACTGGCGCGCGGTGGCGGCGAGCCTGATCGGCGCGGTGCTCGCGGTGGGCGGCGCGTACGGCGGGCCGTTCCCGGCCGACGGGCTCATCCCGTTCCTCAAGCCGCTCTACGACTACAGCTGGGTCATCGGTGTGGTCGTCGCCTACGTGGTCTACCTGCTGCTAGCCAAGAACACAGCCAACGAGGAGGAAACCAGTGCCGCAGACAGTTCGAGCCGGGTTGGTCCAGCAGCGGTGGACGGGTGACAAGGAGTCCATGATCGACAACGCGGTCCACGCGATCGGGACCGCCGCCTCGCAGGGCGCGCAGGTGGTCTGCCTGCAGGAGCTGTTCTACGGCCCGTACTTCTGCCAGGTGCAGGACGCGGACTTCTACTCCTACACCGAGCGGATCCCGGACGGCCCGACCACCAAGCTCATGCAGGAGGTCGCCAAGACCCACGGCGTGGTCCTGGTCGTGCCGATGTACGAGCAGGAGCAGCCGGGCGTCTACTTCAACACCGCCGCGGTGATCGACGCCGACGGCAAGTACCTGGGAATGCACCGCAAGAACCACATCCCGCAGGTGAAGGGGTTCTGGGAGAAGTTCTACTTCCGGCCCGGCAACCTGGGCTACCCGGTGTTCGACACCGCGGTCGGCCGGATCGGCGTGTACATCTGCTACGAGCGGCACTTCCCCGAGGGCTGGCGGGCACTGGGCCTGGCCGGCGCGCAGATCGTGTTCAACCCGTCGGCCACCAGCCGTGGCCTGTCGGAGTACCTGTGGCGGCTGGAGCAGCCGGCCGCGGCCGTGGCCAACGAGTACTACGTCGGCACGATCAACCGGGTCGGCGTCGAACCGTTGGGTGACAACGACTTCTACGGCCAGTCGTACTTCGTGGACCCGCGCGGCCAGCTGGTCGGCGAGGCCGCGTCGGACACCGAGGAGGAGGTCGTGGTGCGCGACCTCGACATGGGCAGGCTGGCCGAGGTCCGCGACCTGTGGCAGTTCTACCGCGACCGCCGCCCGGACACCTACGAGGGTCTGGTGAAGCCCTGATGCGTACCCTGATCAAGGGCGGGACCGTGCTCAGCTCCACCGGCGCGGTCACCGCCGACGTACTGGTGGACGGCACAACGGTCGCCGCCCTGTCCGCGCCGGGAATCGCCTGGGAGGCGGACAAAGTCATTGACGCGACCGGGAAGTACGTTCTCCCGGGCGGGATCGACGCGCACACGCACATGGAGATGCCGTTCGGCGGGACGTCCTCGCACGACACGTTCGAGACCGGCACCACCGCGGCGGCGTGGGGCGGCACGACGACGATCATCGACTTCGCCGTGCAGGCCAAGGGAACCAGCCTGCAGGCCACTTTGGACAAGTGGCGCAGCAAGGCGGACGGCAACTGCGCCATCGACTACGGCTTCCACATGATCGTCTCGGACGTGAACGACACGTCCCTGAAGGAGATGCAGACCTGCGTCGACCAGGGTGTCAACTCGTTCAAGATGTTCATGGCCTACCCGGGCGTGTTCTACGCGACCGACGGGGAGATCCTGCGCGCGATGCAGCGCGCGTCGGACATCGGCGGGCTGATCATGATGCACGCCGAGAACGGGATCGCCATCGACGAGCTGGTCGCGCAGGCGCTGGCGGCCGGGCGCACGGATCCGGTGCAGCACGGGCTGACCCGTCCGTCCGAACTGGAGGGTGAGGCCACCTCGCGGGCGATCACGCTGGCGAAGGTCACCGGAGCGCCACTGTACATCGTGCACCTGTCCGCGGCGGAAGCTCTTGCGGCCGTGGCCAATGCGCGCAACACCGGGCAGAACGTGTTCGCCGAGACCTGCCCGCAGTACCTTTATCTGTCCATTGAGGACCTGGCCAGGCCGGGCTTCGAGGGCGCCAAGTACGTCGCCTCTCCCCCGCTGCGACCGAAGGAACACCAGGCGTCGCTGTGGAACGGGTTGCGCACCAACGACCTCTCGATCGTGTCCACCGACCACTGCCCGTTCTGCTTCAAGGACCAGAAACAGCTCGGCCTGGGCGACTTCTCCAAGATCCCGAACGGGATCCCGGGTGTCGAGCACCGGATGGACCTGCTGCACCAAGGGGTGGTCGCCGGGGAGATCTCGCCGGCCCGTTGGGTGGAGATCACCTCGACCACGCCCGCGCGGATGTTCGGCCTCTACCCTCGCAAGGGTGTGATCGCGCCGGGCGCGGACGCGGACATCGTGGTGTACGACCCCACGGCCAAGCAGACCCTGTCGGCCGAGACGCACCACATGAACGTGGACTACTCGGCGTACGAGGGGCTGGAGATCACCGGCAAGGTGGACACCGTGCTGTCGCGGGGTTCCGTCGTGGTGGAGGGCAACGCCTTCCACGGCTCCGCCGGGCACGGCGAGTTCCTGTCCCGTGACCTGTGCCAGTACCTGAACTGAGGAGCTTGTTCCCATGGACATCGGCGTCGTGCTGCAGACCGACCCGCCGGCCAGTGAGGTCGTCCGGCTGATGAAGGCCGCCGAGGACCGCGGCTTCACCTACGGGTGGACGTTCGACTCGGTCGTGCTGTGGCAGGAACCCTTTGTGATCTACTCCCGGATCCTCGAGGCCACAAAGGACCTGATCGTGGGGCCGATGGTGACCAACCCCAGCACGCGGGACTGGTCGGTCACCGCGTCGTTGTTCGCCACGCTCAATGACATGTACGGCAACCGCACGGTCTGCGGCATCGGCCGGGGCGACTCGGCCCGCCGGGTGATCGGCCAGAAACCCGCCACCCTGGCCACTTTGCGGGACGCCATGCACGTGATCCGGGAACTGGCCGAGGGGCGCGAGGTCGACCACCACGGCACCCCCGTCCGGATCCCGTGGGTGCGGGACGGCAAGCTGCCGATGTGGATGGCCGCGTACGGCCCGAAGGCGCTGCAGCTCGTCGGTGAGCACGCCGACGGGTTCATCCTGCAGACCGCCGACCCGGCGATCACCCGGTGGACCATCGGTTCGGTCCGCCAGGCCGCGGCCGACGCGGGCCGTGACCCGGCGTCGATCAAGATCTGTGTGGCCGCCCCGGCCTACGTGGGCGACGACCTGGCCCACCAGCGCGACCAGCTGCGCTGGTTCGGTGGCATGGTCGGCAACCACGTGGCGGATCTCGTTGCCCGGTATGGCGAATCGGGCCCGGTGCCGCACGAGCTGACCGACTACATCAAGGGGCGCGAGGGCTACGACTACTCGCACCACGGCAAGGCGGGCAACCGCTCGACGGACTTCGTGCCGGACCAGATCGTGGACCGGTTCTGCCTGCTGGGCCCCGAGTCGGCGCACGTGGAACGGTTGCAGGAGCTGAAGGAACTGGGCGTGGACCAGTTCTCGCTGTACCTGATGCAC
>CBIMJO010000154.1:0-11164 GCA_966244135.1 uncultured Actinocrispum sp.
GACAAGAACGGCAACGGCGTCACCGAGACCATCATCGACGCCTTCGGTCTCAAGCCCTGACACAGCTCGGCCCCTCCCAGCGCGCTGGGAGGGGCCGGATGTTCAGTCCGCGAGGGCTTCGGCGTCGGGGACGACCTGGCGGGCTTCCGGGAAGTGGCAGGCCGCCAGGTGGCCCGCGGTGGTGGATTCCAGTTGCACCAACGGGGGTTCCTCGGTGGCGCAGATGTCCTGGGCCTTCCAGCAGCGGGTGCGGAACCGGCAGCCGGAGGGCGGGTTGATCGGCGACGGGACGTCACCGGTCAGCCGGATGCGCTCGCGGTGCTTCTCGCTGTCCGGGTCGGCCTCGGGCACCGAGGACAGCAGCGCGTGGGTGTAGGGGTGGTGCGGGTTGTTGTACAGGTCCGCCCGGTCGGCGATCTCCACGATCTTGCCCAGGTACATCACCGCGATGCGCTGCGAGAAGTGCCGGACCACCGCCAGGTCGTGGGCGATGAAGATGAACGCGATGCCCATGTCGCGCTGCAGGCGCTGCAACAGGTTCACCACCTGGGCCTGGATCGACACGTCCAGGGCGGACACCGGCTCGTCGGCCACGATCAGCTTCGGCTGCAGCGCCAGCGCCCGCGCCACCCCGATGCGCTGCCGCTGACCGCCGGAGAACTCGTGCGGGTAGCGGTTGTAGTGCTCCGGGTTCAGGCCCACCGTCTCCAGCAGCTCCTGCACCTTCTTGTGCCGGCCGCCGGGCGGGTTGATGTTGTTGACCTCCATCGGTCCCGCGATGATGCCGCCCACGGTGTGCCGCGGGTTCAGCGACGAGTACGGGTCCTGGAAGATCATCTGGATCTCGGGCCGGATCGGCGCGAGATCCTTGCGGCTGGCATGCGTGATGTCCCGGCCGGCGTAGGTGATGGTGCCCTCGGTCGGTTCCAGCAGCCGCGCGATCAGCCGCCCGGTGGTGGACTTGCCGCAGCCGGACTCGCCGACCAGGCCGAACGACTCGCCCGCGCGCAGGTCCAGGTCGACGCCGTCGACCGCCTGCACCACACCGACCTTGCGCTTGATGATCGAGCCGCCGCGCACCGGGAAGTGCATCTTCAGGCCGCGCGCGGTGAGCAGTGTCTCAGTCATGGTCTGTTGTTCCACCTCAGCCCAGCCGCTGCTGGATCTCTTCCGTGAAGATGAGCCGCTTGTCCGAAGTGGACAGATGACAGGCGGAGCCGTGCCCGGTGGCCGGCTCCAGCTCGGGCCGTCGCGTCGTGCACAGGTCACCGGCCACGCGGGACATGAAGTCGCAGCGCGGGTTGAACGGGCAGCCGGACGGCGGGTCGATCAGGCTCGGCGGCGTGCCGCGCACCGGCACCAGCGGCACCTCGACGTCGCCGCTCAGCGACGGGATCGACGACAGCAGGCCCCAGCTGTAGGGGTGTTCCGGCGCCTTGAGCACATCCCGCACGGTGCCGCGTTCCACGCACCGGCCCGCGTACATCACCAGCACGTCGTCGGCCATCTGCGCCACCACGCCCATGTCGTGGGTGATCAGGATGATGGCCGTGTTGAACTCGGACTGCAGCTCCCGCAGCAGGTCCAGGATCTGCGCCTGCACCGTCACGTCCAGCGCGGTGGTCGGCTCGTCGGCGATCAGCAGCGCCGGGTCGCAGCACAGCGCGATCGCGATCATCGCGCGCTGCCGCATGCCGCCGGAGAACTGGTGCGGGTAGTCGTCCACCCGCCGGTCCGGCTGCGGGATGCCGACCTTGGTGAGCATCTCGATGGCCCGCTTGCGCGCCTGCGACTTGCCCGCGCCGGTGTGCCGCCGGTAGGTCTCGGCGATCTGCTCGCCGACCGTGTAGTACGGCGACAGCGAGGTCAGCGGGTCCTGGAAGATCATCGAGATCTGGTTGCCGCGCAGCTTCTGCAGCTCGCTCTCCCGCGCGCCGGCGAGCTGCCTGCCCTCGAAGGTGATCTCGCCGCTGACCGCGGTCTTCTCCGGGTTGTGCAGGCCGAGGATGGCCAGGTTCGACACGCTCTTGCCGGACCCGGACTCGCCCACGATGCCGAGGGTCTGGCCCCTGGTCAGGTCGTAGGACAGCCCGTCGACCGCCTTGACCACACCGTCCTCGGTGGAGAAGTGCACCTTCAGGTCGCGCACGGACAGGATGACGTCGTTCATATCTTCAGGACACCTTGATCCGTGGGTCGATGGCGGCGTAGACGACGTCGACGATGATGTTGCAGACGACCACGGCGGTCGCGGCGAGCAGCACGACGCCCATCATCATGGGCAGATCCGAGTTGAGCACCGAGTTGACCGCCAGCTGCCCGACGCCGACCAGGCCGAACGACTGCTCGGTGATGATCGCGCCGGCGAACAGGGTGGCCACGTCCAGGCCGAGGATGGTGACCACCGGGATCATCGCGCCGCGGAACGCGTGCTTGATGTAGACCTGGCGCGTGCCAAGGCCTTTCGCCCGCACGGTGCGCACGAAGTCCTCGTTGAGCACGTCCACCATGGACGAGCGGGTGAGCCTGGCGTAGTAGGCCACGAAGATGATCGACAGGCACAGCCAGGGCAGCAGCAGCCCGGTGGCCCACTGCAACGGGTTGTCCCAGAACGAGACGTAGGTCGGCCGGGGCAGCAGGTCGGTGCTGTACACGAAGATGTACAGGAAGAACGGCGCCAGCACGAAGATCTGCATGGACCCGCCGATCACCGCGAAGCCCATCGCCAGCTTGTCGGCCAGCTTTCCCTTGCGCAGCGCGGCCCACATGCCCAGGCCGACACCGAACAGCAGGAACAGCACCACCGCGCCGATGGCCAGCGACAGGGTCACCGGCAGCCGGTCGGCCACGGTCTGGAACACCGGCTGGCGGTTGACGAACGAGTAGCCCAGGCACGGCGCCGAGCAGTACGTGTCGCCGATCAGCCGCCCGCCGAAGATCCCGCCCATGAAGATCGCGTACTGCACCAGCACCGGCTTGTCCAGGCCGAGGCTGTGGCGGATCTCCTCCATGATCGCGGGGGTGCACGCCTTGCCGCAGGACAACGCGGCGACCTCACTGCCCGGTACTGCGAAGAACAGCAGGAACGTGATCAGGCTGATGATCGCCAGGATGACGATCCCGCCCAGCACGCGGCGGACCAGGAATGCCAGCATCGGAAGGTTTTCTCTCCAGGGGTGCGCCCGTGCCGGGGCGGCGCGCTGGCCGCCCCGGCACGCGGTCGCGTCAGGACTTCAGGAAGAGGTTGTTGATGTTCATGACGTTGTGCACGTCACCGGAGCCACCGCCCACGTTGGCCCCGACCATCACCTGGCGGCGCTGGTACACGTAGGGGATCTGGGGCACCTGCTCCATGATCTTCTTGTCCAGCTTGTTGAACTCGGCGCCCTGCTCGGCCGGGTCGTTGATCTGCATGATCCGGTCCAGCTCGGAGTTGATCGCCGGGTCGTTGATGTGGCTGTTGTTCGGCCGGCCGTCACCGATCTTGCGGCCGTCGTACAGCTCGCCGTACACGGTCACACCGGTCGGCCAGTCCGGGGCCCACGCGGACCAGTACAGGTCCAGGTTGTTGTCCTTCTTGTCCCGCGTGTTGAGGTACGCCTTGGACTGGATCGGCAGCTTGTTGACCTTGAAGCCGGCCTTCTCCAGGCCGTCGGCGACCACGAGGGCCTCCTTCTCCGCGCTCGGAGTCTGGGTGTAGCCCAGGGAGATCTCGTAGCCGGTCTTGCCCGCGTCGGCCAGCATCTTCTTGGCCTTCTCCGGGTCGCCCTTCGGGTCGACGTCGGTGACGCCCGGCAGGTCGTACTTCTGCCAGCCCAGCAGCGCCGGGGAGCCCACCGTGGTGGCGTAGTCGCCGTAGTACGGGCCACCCTGCGTGGTGCGCGCGGCCTCCTTCGGGAACGCGACCAGCAACGCCTTGCGGACGTTGATGTCCTTCACCCGGTCGGTGTTGATCGAGTACACGTTGACCTGGGAGGTCGGCAGGTCGATGACCTGCGCCTTGAGCTTCGGGTCCTGCATGACCTGCGAGAGCCGCTCGGGCGCGACGGCCGAGTAGATGCTCGACGAGTTCTTGTCGTCACCGGCCGAGGCGGACAGCCGGTCGGTCACCTCGGTGATCTGCGGGCCGAACTGGTAGGTGTACGAGTCGGCGTACTGGTGGCGGATCGGGTCGGTGGCCGGGTCCCAGTTCTCGTTGCGGACCAGCTTCAGGCTCTTGTCGACCTCGTGCGCGGCGACCTTGTACGGGCCGGACGCGATGGCCGACACGTCCTGGTCCATCGCCTCCTTGGTGTCCTTGGCCTCGGGCACCGGCACGGTGGTGGGCAGCGCCGCGGCGAACGGGAAGTCCGGGCGGGGCTTGGAGAACTTGAAGATGACGGTCTTGTCGTCCGGCGTCTCGATCTTGTCGTCGCCGAGCTGCTTGCCCGCCTCGTACGGGCCCGCGTAGACCTTGGAGAAGTCGTCGCTGTCGGCCAGCCAGGTCTGGATGTACGGGAAGCCCTGCGCGTACTTGGTGGAGAAGGCGCGCGAGACGGCGTACTTGACGTCCTTGCTGGAGATCTTCGTGCCGTCGGCGTACTTCACGCCGTCCTTGAGGGTGTACTTCCAGGTCTTGCCGCCGTCGGTGCTCTGGCCGGTGTCGGTGGCCAGGTCGCCGACCAGGGTGGTCTTGTCACCCTCGATCTTGTACATGGTCAGCCGGCGCAGGACCATCTCGGACGTGGTCATGTCCGGCGAGGAGTTGGTGTTGGCCGGGTCGTAGTGCGAAAGGTCCTGGCGCCACAGGATGTTGATGTTGCCGCCCTTGCGGAACCCCTCGACGTCCTTGGCCGGTCCCTTGGACTGCGAGCCGTCCTTGTCCACGGTCACCTTGGCGTCGGCCACCTTCGGCCCGGCCGGGCCCCCGGCGTTCTGACCGCCCGCGCTGCACCCGGCGGCGACGAGGGCCGCGGCGACCGCGACCACCGTCGAACCCACTAGCTTCGTGCGTTTCACATCTCTCTCCCTGTTGTTCATTGCGCCGGGAATGGCCTAGCG
The DNA here is from genome assembly GCA_966244135.1 of uncultured Actinocrispum sp. GTDB lineage: Bacteria > Actinomycetota > Actinomycetes > Mycobacteriales > Pseudonocardiaceae > Kibdelosporangium. The sequence continues at coordinate 5,041 of CBIMJO010000154.1, forward strand.
GTGTAGGTCTACCGGTGGGACTTCGGGTCCAGCGCGTCCCGGACGGAGTCGCCGAGCAGGTTGAACGCGATCACGAAGATGATCAGCGCGATGCCCGGGAACGCCAGATAGGTGATGTCGGTCTGCAGGTAGTCGCCGCCGTCGTGGATCATCCGGCCCCAGTCCGGGGTCGGCTCGACCATGCCGACGCCCAGGTAGGACAGCGCCGCCTCGGTGGTCACCATCGCGGGCACGTCCAGCGTCGCCACGACCAGGATCGGCGTGAACAGGTTGGGCAGCAGCTCCTTGAACACGATCCGGCGGGTTCCCGCCCCGGACACCCGGGCCGCCTCGACGAACTCGCGCTCGCGCAGGGACAGCACCTGCCCGCGCAGCAGCCGCGCGATGCGGGTCCAGCCGAACACGGTCAGCAGCAGCACGAGCGCGCATGAGCGCAGCCAGACCGGCGCCTCCTTGCCGGGCGCCACGAACAGCGCGAGCGCCACCGGCATGAACGCGATGTAGAACAGCGTCGACGGGATGGCCAGCAGGATGTCGATGATCCGCCCGACGATGTAGTCGGTGCGGCCGCCCAGATAACCCGCCGCGATGCCGATCACCGTGCCCAGCACGGTCACGATGGCCACCACCACGAGGGCGATCAGCAGCGACGTGCGGATGCCGTACACCAGCTGCATCAACACATCCCGGCCCAGGCGCGGCTCCAGCCCGAACCAGAACTCCGAGTCGATGCCGCCGTTGGGCTTGACCGGGATGCCGGTGTCGGTGAGCAGCCCCGGACGGTCCAGTCCGTAGTGCGTCTCCGGGTTCTTGCCGTACAGCCAGCCGATCACCGGCGCGCCGAGACCCACGACGAAGAAGAACAGGACCACACCCGCGGAGATCACGCCGGTCTTGTCCCGGCGGAACCGGCGCCAGGCGAGCTGCCCCGGCGACCTGCCCGCCGGTGGCTTGCGCTTGCCCCCGGGTTGGCCACCAAGAGCGGCTTCTCCGGACGTCAGCTCAGTCCGAAGCAGGTCGGCCACGTGCCCCCCGATACCCAATTATCCGAAAGATTTGGCGAGAATTTACGGTGGGTGACAGTACCCGTCAAGCGCCGACGGTGGGGAATCGGGTCACGAAATGGACTCCCGCGTCATCACGCCGTGACCTGCGGTGACAGCGAACCGGAAAGACCAGCGCAAACGGGTGCCATGGATTTCCGCTCCGACCGGCGAGTACCCAGCGTGATCACCACCACCGGAAAAATATTCCCAGATACGTAGCGTGGCGAACCAACCCGGCTGTGTAATCACCCAAGCAGGGCATCCGGCCGCCCTTAGCAAGAAACACACCGGAACGGAAACTCCGAAACAAATGGTGGCTGGAGCGTGTCCCGTGGATCCCGGTCGATGAGAGTCGAGATCGAGGTGGTTCCTGGCGGTGCCGCGGGGCCGTCGGAATACTGGTTGTCTTTCGGCGGCCCTGCGGTGCCGCCAGGGGCCGCCTCGGCTCGGCTATCGCGATCGAGATCCACGGGACACGCTCCCGTTCCCGCCCGCGCCGAACCTGGCGGCGATCGCGTCGAAGACCGCCTTCGGCTCCCACGTCATGTCCGGATATCGGACGCCTTTCCGGCCGTCGAGGACTTTGACCACGCCGTAGCTCGCCAGGTCCAGATCGCGCCGCGGGCCGGCCGCCGACACGGCCTCGTAGCCGGCGAAGGTGAACCAGAACGCGCCGTGCACGCCCTGCGCCTCGAACACGTCCATCGACTCGTCGAAGTACGCCCGCTGAACGGTCTCGTCGCGGACGTAGTCGCCGTTGAGCACGCGGGGCGTGGCCGAGTAGTCGATGATCGCCCAGCCCATTCCGCCCGCCTCGGCCGCGCCCTGGTACGTGCAGCAGCCGAACTCCGTGACCACCAAGGGTTTTCCGTGCGCGGCGTGCTCGCGGACGCGTTCGGCGTACCGGTCGGCGTTGCCCGCGTCGCGGTAGAGGTCGACGCCCGCGAAGTCGAATCCCGACCAGTCGATCTCCTCCCAGTCGCCCGAGGCGTACGTGATCCCGCCGCTGAAGTGCTCCCGTGCGGCGCGCAGGATCCCGGCCAGCATCTGCGTGAAATCGGTCTCTGGTGCGAAATCCGTCCAGGCCTGTGGGTCCATCGCGTTGCGGAGGCGGTCGAACAGCACCTCTCCGGGCACGAAACCCTTGCAGAACAACGACATCTCACAGCCCAGCACGAGCACGGTCGCCGGGTCGCGCTGCCAGATCTCCTGCGCGGCACGGGCACAACGTTCGAAGTAGGGCCGTAGTTCGGCGGGCGTCAGGTCGACCGGGAAGGGCGCGAACCACACCTGCAGCCCGGCGTCGACGGCGGCGTGCGCGGCCCGCGTGATGCGGTCCGGGTCGTCGCCGCTGATCCGGACCGCGTCGCAGTGCAGGTCCGTGGCGATGATCTCCAGTTCCCGGCGCACGACGCCGAGGTCGAACTCCACCCGCGACCGGTCGCCCACCGCGCCGCCGAACCCCGTGTCGTAGTTGATGCCTTTGAGCTGCATGTTCCCCTCCAGAAACGGCCACTAGAATGTACGCCGTACACTCCACTGTACGCGGTACACTCCGATCGATGACAACTCCGCTCGTCTGGCACCACCCCGAGCCGCCGGGCCGCAAGCACGCGCTGACCCGCGCCGAGGTGGTGCGCGCCGGGATCGCGATCGCCGACGCCGACGGGGTCACCGGCCTGACCATGCGGGCGGTCGCCAACGCCCTCGGCGTGGCCACCCCGATGTCGCTGTACCGCTATGTCCTCAACAAGGACGGCCTGGTCGATCTGATGCTGGACTCGGTGTCGGCCGAGGTGGACGTGCCGGCCGAGCCGGGTCCCGACTGGCGGGCCGACATCCGCGGTGTGGCGTCGAGCCTGTGGCGGATGATCGCCAGGCACCGGTGGTACGCGGAGCTGGTCGACAGCAGGCCGCCGTTCGGGCCGAACACCATGCGGCGCGCGGCTTTCCTGCTCACTGTCCTGCAAAACGCCGGGCTCACCCCGGCGATCACGTACGCGTCGCTGCTGGACAACTACGTGACCGGCACGGCGATGAGCGTCAGCCGGGAGATCGCCATGCTGCAGCGGTTCGGCATCGGCTCGACCCAGGATCTCCAGGCGTACACGGGGGAAATGGCCAACGACTCGCTGGCCGGCTGGGTCCAGGACATGCCGGAGATGACCTCGGACGAGCGGTTCGAGCTGGGCCTGGACTGCCTGCTCGACGGGATCGCCGCCCGCCGGCCGTCATGAAGTCATCGTGGGGAGCCGTCGGCCACCAGTTCACACCACACGACCTTGCCGCCGGGAACGGTGTGCGCGCCCCATTCCTTGCTCAGCCGCTCGACCATCGGCAGGCCCCAGCCACCGTCCTGACCGGACTCGCGGATCCTCGGCAGCACCGGGCTGGTGTCGTGGACCTCGACGCGGACGCGGCCACCGTCCCCGGCCAGCCGGAGCAGCGGCTTGCCGGACCCGTGCAGCAAAGCGTTGGTGACCAGCTCGGACACGACGAGGACGACGTCCTCCCGCCAAGGGCCGGTCACCGTCGACCGGACGAACTCACGGGCCGCGCCGGCACTGGCCGGATCCCGGGAAAGCCGCAGCTCGACGTCGTACCCCACGGCATCAGTGTCCACCCAAGCATTGTCCGGCACCCATTCCCCAGCCACGAGACGCATGTGCAGCAGCCCACCGGTGCACACGCACCGGTCGAGCATGCCCTCGCGACGGGCGGGCCTGGCTAACCGGCGATGGCGTCGTCGACCGTCTCGAACACGGCGAGCACCTGGTCCAGGCCGGAGATCGTGATCGCCCGGTGCGCGATCGCGCCGCCGTCGGCGATCCGCAGCCGCCTGCCGGCCTCGTCGGCGTCCCTGTTGGCGCTCAGCAGCACGCTCAGCCCGATCGACCCCATGAACGTGACGTCCCGCAGGTCGACCACGACCTTGGAGCTGCGCCCGGCCAGCGCCTGGGTCACCGCCTGGGCGAACTCGTCGCTGGTGGCCAGGTCGATCTCACCGGCGACCTGGACGATGGTCGCGTCGGACTCGTGCGCCACCCGGTACCGCAGCAGCAACGCGCCGCTCTCACCCACGGCGTGCTCCCCTCTCGCTGCGACGGTCACCGTCGGTAGCCGTTCGTGACTGGCCGGTAACAAAGGTGCGTTACATTATCCCGACCTCCCCCACCCGCACTACAGCCAGCCGAGGGTTTCAACATTCCGGACGCCGGGTACCTGGCCGCCCGAGGGTGAGACGTTCGGGAGGACACGATGCTGGACCCATCCGGCCCTGAGTTCGGCTTGTCGTATCAGCACACCAAGGTAGGTGACACCGCCGTGCTCGACCTCCGGGGCGAGATCGATCTCCCCACCCCCGCCGACCACCCCGCACAGCACCACCCCCCCCAGGCCGGGGTGCCCGGCCTGCTGGTCGTCGACCTGTCGGCAGTGGACTTCCTCGGCTCGGCCGGGCTGTCCGCGCTGATCGCCGCCCGCGACAACGCGGAACGCCAGGGCACTCAGGTTCGCCTGGTGTGCAACCGGACCACGCGCCGCACGATCGAGCTGACCGGGCTGACCCAGCAGTTCACGCTGGCCGACGACCGGGCTGCAGCGCTCGAGCGCTGATCACCTGCGCCTGCGGGACGGGACGCACGAAGCAGCCGAGCGAGGCGGCCTGCGTCTCGATGTCCTCCGGCGCGGAGGGCGGGACCAGGTGCTGCGCGGCCAGTTCGGCCGAGCACGCCATCGCCCGCCAGCCGCCCTGCTCGTCCAGGCTGACGGTGATCATGTTGGGCGCCACGCACTGCCACGGCAGGTGCGCGGTGAAGAAGTTGGCCGGCAACAGCACATCCGGATCGCAGAACACCACGGTGTCGTAGCGGGCCTGGCGCAGGCCGAGACCGTGCGCGGGCACCGACGGCCACTGGTTGTTGCGCAGCACCGAAACGCGCCACTCGCGGCTGCGGACCTGGACCGGCAGCGGGCTGGCGTCGTCCACGACGATGCACTCCCACTGCGGCCGGGCGAACATCGCGGTGAACGCGGCGATGACCGACTTCACGGTCGCGTCGATGGTGCCGTGGGCGTTGCGCGCCGGGATGATCACGCTCACCCCACTGTCCACCGCGGACACCGGGTCGATCAGCCCGGCGGCGTCGCCGAGCAGCCAGTGGCCGCGGCTGCTGCCCGGCCAGCCGAGCAGCTGCGCCAGCTCGTTGATCGGGCCGTGCAGGTCGGTCACCGGGATGGCCTCCTCCGCGCCGGTGTCGCCGCGCGGGCAGAGCATGCACATGGCCGAGACCACCCGCTTACTCGTCACGACGCGGTTGAGCGTGGCCGTGGACAGCGGATGCCAGGTGCGGACCTGGCGATGCCGCGCGGCCCGGCCGGGCGCCGCTATCCGCAGCGTGTCACCGTGCGTGCCGTCGAACTCGACGGCGAGCTCCCAGAGCATGGTGCCCCTCCCCGGTTGTCTCGCCCTTGAGCTGCGAGAACAAGCCTGACAGAGGCACCTTGCAAGGATCTTGAACGTCCGATGTGGACATTGTCAGCCCCAGGTGCGCGCCTGGGCCTGCAGGTGGCCCTGCTCGACCCGGGTGTCGAACCCGGGCTGCGTGGCGGTGGCCGGACCGTGCACGACAGTGCCGTCCACCAGGCCGAACGTGCTCCCGTGCCACGGGCACTCGATGCACAGCTCGGCGCCGTTGCGCAGCGTCCCGCCGCTCAGCGGGCCACCCGCGTGACTGCACTTGTCGGCCAGGACATAGAAGTCGTCCCCGTCCCGCACGACGACCACGGGAACGTCGCCGACGAGCCGCCGGGTGGGCTGCCGCTGCGGATAGTGATCGGCCGGGCCGAGGTCGGACCAGCCGGCCGGGCTGACGTGCGGGACGTCCTGGGCGTGGTTGGTCCCCATCGCATGGCGGAACGACAGGTGGCCGCCCAGGGTCGCGCTCGCCGACACCAGGCCCAGCCCCAGCAGCGCCTCGCCCTTGCCGGACATCCGGTGGCCGCGCAGCCGCGCCCACAGCGACGAGAGGTAGCAGAACAACCCCGCGGAGTTGAGCAGCGCGTGCACCAGCCCGGTC
>CBIMJO010000155.1:0-11161 GCA_966244135.1 uncultured Actinocrispum sp.
TCGCGATGATGCCCACCGGGTGGCCGTGGACGCGCGCGAACCCGGTCACCAGAGTCGTGCCATATTCCCGTTTGAACTCACGGAACCGGCTGCCGTCGACCACCCGGGCGATCACTTCCCGGACGTCGTACGGGGTCCGGGAGTCGGTCGGCACGACGCCGGTGAGCTGGCCGGGATCCACCGCGGGCTCCTCGACCGGCAGCACGTCCCACGGCCGCGGCACCCGCGGCGGCAAGGTCGACACGATCGACCGGACGATCCGCAGCGCGTGCGCGTCGTCCTCGGCCAGGTGGTCCGTCACACCGGAAACCCGGGAGTGCACATCGCCGCCGCCCAGCTCCTCGGCGGTGACGACCTCGCCGGTGGCCGCCTTCACCAACGGCGGGCCGCCCAGGAAGATCGTGCCCTGGTTGCGCACGATGACCGCTTCGTCGCTCATCGCGGGCACGTACGCGCCGCCCGCGGTGCAGGACCCCAGCACCGCGGCGATCTGCGGGATGCCCTGCGCGGACATGGTGGCCTGGTTGAAGAAGATCCGGCCGAAGTGCTCGCGGTCGGGGAATACCTCGTCCTGACGGGGGAGGAAGGCACCACCCGAATCGACTAGGTAGATGCACGGCAAGTTGTTGTGCAGCGCCACTTCCTGGGCGCGCAGGTGCTTCTTCACCGTGATGGGGTAATAAGTCCCGCCTTTGACCGTCGCGTCGTTGGCGACGATCACGCACTCACGGCCGGAAACCCGGCCTATGCCGGTGATGATCCCCGCGGCGGGCGCCTCGTCCGAGTACATCCCGTTGGCCGCCAACGGGGACAGCTCCAGGAACGGCGAGCCCGGGTCGAGCAGCGAGTCCACCCGGTCGCGCGGGAGCAGCTTGCCGCGTTCCACATGCCGGATACGCGCGCGCTCCGGCCCACCCAGCCGGGCCTGCGCCAGCCGGTCCCGCAGCTCGTCCGCGAGCACGGCGTGTTCCTTGGCGTACCGCTGGTACGCGGGATCCACCGGGTCCGCCTGGCTGGCCAGCACGGGGGCGTCCATCGGCTCCTCGCTCAGTTAGTCATCGTTAACTTATTGCCCATGTTAGCGATGACTAACCAGTAGGTCCAGCCGAACGGAAAGGCCCGGGTTGGACACCCGGGCCTTCCCTACTGGTGCGTGTTCAGCCGGTCACACTGTTGAGTGCGGGCAGGTAGCCGCCGGACTGGCCGGACTTGTTCGGGTGGTAGGACTCGCTCACCGGCCAGGTCAGGCTGTTGAGCCAGACCGAGCCGCCGGAGCAGATCTCGTGACCGGTCCAGATGGTGCGCATGTCGACGAAGGTGAACCCGTGTGCGGACGCTCGTGCCGCCGTCACCGCCGCCAGCGCGTCGGCCCCGCTGTTGATGGCCGACCGTTTCGTGTCGGACAGGCCGACACTGCAGGAACCGGGCACCTTGTAGAACCTGGGGTACCCCATGACGATCACCTGCGCGGAGGCCGCCCGCTGGCTGATCGCGTCGTAGACACTGTCAAGTTTGGCCGGCAGCTCGTTGTTGACGAACGTCTTGGCCTGGTTGACCCGGTTCACGCAGGTCGAGTCGCTGCCGAGGGTGCAGGTGGTGATCACGTCGGTGAAGCCGGCGTCGTTGCCGCCGATCGAGATCGTCACCAGCGTCGCGCCGGCCGGGACCGAACCCACCTGGTTGGACAGCACGTCCCCGGTCTTGGCCCCGGAACAGGCCGCGAACGTGAACGAGCTGGGGGCGTGCGAGTTGGCCCACAGCTGGGGATATGCGGTACTGCTGCGCTGGCACCCGCCGCCGCTGTAGGGGCCGCCGGTGCCGACGCCGGACGAGTACGAGTCGCCCAGCGCCACATAGTTGGCCCCGGCCGCGTCGGCCGGGGCGGAGAGGAAGGACAGGCCCGCGGCGGTGGCCGCAAGGCATAACAGGGAACGGAAAGATCGCCTCATCGTGAGCCCTCCGCGTCAGTCCCCTGAGCAGGGATGGACTTTCATCATCGGAGGCGTTTGTCGATTGTGGAAGCTTCTGGTGAATTGTTAACCCAGGAGTATGTATCCGGCTGGACGGTCGCGAAGGGTTAGCGCTCGCTAACATGACAGTGTGTCGTCACAACCGTTACCCGCAGCAGCGCCGGGCTCGCGCCGGGACCAGATCCTGGCCGCGGCGGCGGAGTTGTTCGCCCGCCACGGCTTCCACGGTGTCGGCATCGACGACATCGGCGCCGCGGTGGGCATCTCCGGGCCCGCGCTCTACCGGCACTTCCGCAGCAAGGACGCGATGCTCGGCGAGATGCTCACGTCGATCAGCGAGATGCTGCTGGACGGCGGGCAGGACCGGGCCGAGAAGTTCGCCGAACCGCGGACGCTGCTGACCGAGCTGGTCCGGTTCCACGTGGACTTCGCGCTGGACAACCCGGCACTGATCACCGTGCAGGAACGCAACCTGGGCAATCTGGCCGACCCGGACCGCCGCAAGGTCCGCACCCTGCAACGCCGTTATGTCGAGGTGTGGGTGAGCACGATCCAGGACGTGACCGGGATCGACGAGCCGGAGGCGCGGGCCGCCGCGCTCGCGGTGTTCGGCCTGATCAACTCCACGCCGCACAGCCGTCACCTGGACAGGGCCCAAATGGGTGCATTGTTGCGGAGAATGGCGTTTTCGGCGCTTACGCACGGTCCGGTCGGCTAAGGTCCACGCCGTCTGCAGAAACCCGCACAAACATGAGGTCTGTTCGCAATGGCCGGCGAACGTGGCTGGATCCCCGACGATGTGGACGTCGACCGCCCGAGCATGGCCCGGGTCTATGACTACGCCCTCGGCGGCGCGCACAACCTGGCCTGTGACCGGGCCGTTTTCCAGCAACTGCTGACCATCCACCCGCGAGTGCGCGAGATGGCGTGGACGAACCGCGCGTTTCTGCGCCGGGTGGTGTTGTTCATGATGGATCAGGGCATCCGGCAGTTCCTCGATCTGGGGTCGGGCATTCCGACCGTCGGGAACGTGCACGAGATCGCCCAGCGCGCCGATCCGGCGGCGCGGGTGGTGTATGTCGACCGGGAGGACATAGCGGTCGCGCACAGTCGTTTACTGCTGGAGGGCAACCCGCTGGCCACCATTGTGGAGGCCGATATCACCCACGCGGCTTATGTTCTGCGGCATCCGGACACTCTGCGGCTGCTGGACTTCACGCAGCCGGTGGGCCTGCTCGCGATGACCGTCGGCCACTTCGTGCCGGACGACCAGGTGCGGGACGTGTTCCGGACGTACCGGGACGCCGTCGTGCCCGGCAGCATGCTCGGGATCACCCATCTGACGAGCGACTTCACAGTGCCGACCGACGAATTGATCGCGACCGCGAGGCGGGCCGGCGGCGACGGCCTGCGCTCGCGGACCAAGGCGGAGATCACCTCTTTGTTCGGCGATTTCGACCTATGCCCGCCGGGCATCGTCCAACCCTCCGGATGGCATCCGGATCCGGTCCGGCCGGGTGGCCCGAGATCGGAGGACGACGGGTTCTGGTCGGGTGTCGGGACCAAGTGCGCGGCTATGACTCCGGAACGAACAGTTCCCGACTAACCAAATCCCGATTTCCCGCCAGATGTCATCCCATCGGGCTAATCCAAACTACGGTGCGCTACCACTTGGTGGCGGGTACTCGCCCGAATGGGCCGCGAGGGTGCGCCCGTCTACCGGACCCATACTCCGCTGAGTAGCCTGGCCATCACCAGAAGACGCGAAAGAGGTGTGCTGCGGCAGTGGAACACAGGCCATAGGGCCGGGATCGAATGCCCGGACGGCGGTAACCGCCGGATCCCAGAGGTCCGATATCTGGACTGCCACACCTTCGACCGCGAGAATTCCAGGATTGTCCCGTTGCCCCGACCAGCAAGAGGTGCGCTGTTGTGAGACCGAGTAACCGCTGTGCAGGCGGCGCCCGGTGAGCGACCTGACGCCACTCGAGCCCGAGCGCCTCCGCCGGCGCCTCGAGGTCGCTGAGGCCTGGGTGCACGTGATCGGCCGGACGGCATACGTGCCGATGACGGCCGACGAGATGACCGAGTTCCTGCTCAAGCAGGTGCACGTCCTGGCCGACACGGTCAACGCGGAGCTGTTCGACCCGTCGCCCGCGGTGGACGTGGGCCGGGCGCTGGTCAACAACGACTTCACCGGCCCGGAGAGCCTGCAGTGCTCGATGGAGATCCTGGCCGGGGCACTGCTGCTGGACTCCGAGCGCCGCGGCGAGCGCGGCCTGGCCGAGCGCGTCGTCGGGCTGCTGTCCGCGATGGCCACCGGGTACGCCGCCGGGATGCGGCTGCGCACGCTGGACCAGCAGGAGCACATCAAGCAGGCGCTGTTGAAGTCCAAGCGGGAGGCCGAGCGCCGGGAGCGGGCCGCGAACGACCGGTTCGAGGAGGTCTTCCACGGCTCGGCGATCGGCATGGCCCTGACCGACATGTCCGGCGCGTTCGTGCAGACCAACCGGGCGCTGGCCGGGATCCTCGAGTGCGAGCCGGACGAGCTGGCCGAGCGCAACATCCGCGAGCTGTTCCCGGCCGAGGACGCCGACGACGTGGTCATCTCCTACCGGGAGGTGACCGAGGGCATCGTGCCGCGCATCCGCGAACGCCGCCGGATGCTGCGCCAGGACGGCTCGTACGCGTGGGTGTACCTGGTGATCTCCTTGCTGCGGGACAGCGACGGCGTGCCCGCCTACCACATCACGATGATCGAGAACCTGAGCGAGCTGCAGGCGCTGCAGAACCAGCTGGGCCAGCAGTCGGTGCGCGACATGCTCACCGGCGTGGCCAACCGGCAGCACTTCCAGTCCAAACTGGACGCCATCCTGGAGGGCGCCGGGCCGGACACCTCGATCACGTTGCTGCACGTGGGGATCGACTCGTTCTCGGTGATCAACAGCGGTCTCGGGCACGTGGCCGGCGACCGGATGCTGCAGGTGGTGGCCAACCAGCTGCGCGCCACGATGGAGCCGTTCGACGCGCTGATCGGCCGGGTCGGCGGCGACGAGTTCGCGGTGCTGATCGAGAACACGCCGGACACCCCGCACTACTCGACGATGATCGACGAGATCAACCGCGTGCTGTCCGAGCCGACGTTCATCGGTGACGTGGGTGTCGCGGTGTGCGTGAGCATCGGTGTGGCCGAGCACCAGGGCCGCGTCTACGGGCGGCTGGACCTGTTGCGGGCGGCCAACTCCACCATGCGCCGGGCCAAGGCCGTCGGGATGCGCCAGTGGGAGGCGCACAACATCCACGAGGACGCCGACGAGAAGGCGCGGTTCGCGCTGACCGCGGCCATGCCGGGCGCCTGGGAGATGGGCGAGCTGGGCCTGGAGTACCAGCCGGTGGTCGGCCTCGCCGACGGGCGGCTGGCGGCGCTGGAGGTCATGCTCCGCTGGGACCACCCGACCGAGGGCGTGATCTCGCACTACCCGTGCCGGGACATGGCCGAGAGCACCGGCATGTCGCTGACCATCGGGCCGTGGGCGTTCTTCCGGGCCTGTGAGGAACTCGGCGACCGCACCCCGGACGATGTGCGCCTGCGGTTGCGGTTGACGCAGCTGCAGTCGTGCGACGGCAACCTGGCGGGCGTGGTGAACCGCGCGGTGGGGCGGTATGGCATCGCTCCCGACCGGCTGGAGATCTCGCTCGACGCGCGGGCGGTGGCCGCCGACCGCGGTGAGTCGCAGTCGAACCTGCAGGCCCTGCGGGACAACGGCGTGATCGTCGGTATGCACGAGTTCACCGGCAGCACGACCGAGTTCGCGATCCTGGCCGAGGAGCAGGTCAAGTCGGTGATCCTGGCCGGCTCGATCGTCACCGCCCAGCACAAACCGGTGCTCACCAAGGTGACGAGGTCGATGATCGGCACATTGCGGGACCTGGGTGCCGAGGTGAGCGTCGTGGACGTGCCCACCGCGCAAGAAGCTGCTTGGTGGCACGCCGCGGGCGCCACGTTCGCGCAGGGCCCCTTCCAGGGCGCGCCCATGCTGCCTGAGTCGGTGCACCACGCCTGACCGGTTTGGCGCACAGGCACTCGGCTGTGGGAAGATGTCGTAGTGGACCCGAACTCCGAGCAGCCGCCAAGCATCATTGACGCCGCCAGCCGTGCGCTGGCGTCGATGCATGCCGGACAGGACACGGGGGCGGTGGAGCGGATGACCGCCTTCGCCCGTGACCGTGGCCGCGACGAGGCGACCGAGCTGATGCTGATGCTGTTCCGCGAGTGCAGCGCCATGGTGGCGGCGCTCGGCTCAGGCGGGACAGCGCCGGTGAAGATGCAGGTCTATGACGACGACGGCCACGAAGTCCCCATCGACGAGGCGGATCCCCCGGTGCGTACGGCCGTGCGGACGCTGCTGGCGGAGGTGCACGGCGACACGGCTGCGGCGAAGGATCACATCGAGATCGCGCTGGTCAACGCCGCCCCGGCGGAAATAGCGATGGTGATGATGCAGGCCCTCCGCTGGACGATCAAACTGGCGGCCGAATGCTCCAGCCGCGACCTCCCAGTAGCCCCCTGGATCCTCACAGCCCTGAACTAACCCGCATGTCTCACATTCCCCCGGCCCGTGTTCCCCTTTGTTCCGGGGTGTGCCGCGCTTTCGTCCGTGATCAGACGCCGAGGAGTTCTTTGAGCAGGGCGGCGATCTGCTCGGTTTCGATCAGGAAGGCGTCGTGGCCATAGGGTGAGGTGACCACGCGCAGATCCCCCGCGCCGGGAATGTGTTCGGCGAGTTCCGCTTGCTGGTACAACGGGTAAAGGCGGTCGCTGTCGATGCCCGCGACGATTGTCCTGGCCCGCACCTGGCTCAGGGCCTGCTTCACCCCGCCCCGGCCGCGGCCGACGTCATGGCCGTTCATCGCCTCGGTCAGCACCAGGTAGCTGTTGGCGTCGAACCGGCGGATCAGCTTGGCGGCCTGATGGTCCAAATAGGACTCAACGGCGAACCTGCCGTCGCCCTGGGGATTACGGCCGAACCGTGTGCCGAGCTCGGTCTCGCTGCGGTACGTGATGTGCGCGATCCGGCGGGCGATGCCCAGGCCTGTCGTCGGACCCGGCCCGAAGTAGTAGTCGCCATCGTGGAAATCGGCGTCCGCCCGGATGGCCGCGAGCTGCGGCGCCGCCCAGGCGATCTGGTCCGCGGACGCGGCGGCGGGACAGGCCAGCAGCAACAGGTTCCGCACCCGGCCGGGATAGGTCGCCGCCCATTCCAGCGCCCGCATCCCGCCCATCGACCCGCCGAGTACCGCCGCCCACCGCGAAATGCCCAAAGCGTCCGCGAAGGAGGCTTCGAGGTGAACCTGATCGCGCACGGTGGTGACCGGAAACCTGCTCCCCCAAGGCTTTCCATCGGCCGCCGGCGTTGACGGCCCAGTCGTCCCCTGGCACCCGCCCAGAACATTGGGCGCGACAACGAACCAGTGGTTCGTGTCGACCGCCTTGCCCGGACCGATGACGCCATCCCACCAGGCCGGGCTGGCGTGACCGGGCTCATCGGGCCCGGCGGCATGGCTGTCACCGGTCAAAGCGTGCAGCACCAGGACCGCGTTCGACTTGTCCGCGGAGAGCAGCGAGATGCGCCGCAGGCCCTCCAGGTCTCGTACGCGACCACCGGGTCCGGCAGCTGGTCGCCGGACTCCAGGACGAGCCGGGGCAGGGAGACCCAGCGGCGCCGGCCCGCTGCGTCTCCCTGCCGCCAGCCACCGCTCATGTGGTGGTGGCCTTCGCTGCCCGGAACCCGGCCTCCAGGTCCGCCTTGAGGTCCTCGATCCCCTCCAGGCCAACGGAAAGCCGGACCAGCCCGGGCGTGACCCCGGTGACCGCCTGCTCTTCTGGTGTGAGCTGGCTGTGCGTGGTGCTCGCCGGGTGCACGATCAGGCTGCGCACATCGCCGATGTTCACCAGCTGCGAGAACAGTTCCGTGCCGTCGACGAACGCCCGCCCGGCCTCGACCCCGCCGCGCAGTTCGAAACTCACCACCGCGCCCGCGCCCGTCGGCAGGTATTTCTGGGCTGTGGCGTGGAACGGGCTGCTCGGCAGGCCCGCGTAGTGCACGGCCAGCACCTCGTCGCGCTGCTCCAGCCACTCGGCGAGCGCCTGCGCGTTGACCACGTGCCGCTCGATCCGCAACGACAAGGTCTCGATCCCTTGAATGACAAGGAAACTGGTCAAAGGCGCGATCGCAGCCCCGGTGTCCCGCAGCAGCTGAACCCGCAGCTTCGCCGCGAACGCACCGTGCCCGAGAGCGGGCCAGTACCGCAGGCCGTGGTAGCTCGGGTCCGGCTCGTGGAAGTCGGCGAACCGGTCCGCCTGCACGCCGAAGTCGAACTTCCCGCCGTCCACAACGACTCCGGCGATCGCGGTGCCATGCCCGCCCAGGTACTTCGTGGCCGAGTGGATCACGATGTCCGCGCCGTGCTCGATCGGCCGCAGCAGGTACGGCGTCGGAACGGTGTTGTCGATGATCAGCGGCACGCCTACATCGTGCGCCACTTCGGCGACGCGCGCGATGTCGAGAACGTGGCTGCGCGGGTTGGCCAGGCTCTCGGCGAAGAAAAGCCTGGTGTTGGGCCTGGCCTTGGCGCGCCACTCGTCGAGGTTGTCCGGGTCGTCGACGAAGCTGACCTCGATGCCCAGCTTGGGCAGCGTGTATTGGAACAGGTTGTACGTGCCGCCGTACAGGCTCGCGCTGGACACCAGGTGGTCGCCGGCCTTGGCCAGTGTCAGGATCGCGGCGGTCTCCGCCGCCTGGCCGGAGGCGAACGCGACCGCCGCGATCCCTCCTTCCAGTGCGGCCACTCGCTGTTCCAGCACGTCCTGGGTGGGGTTGTTGATCCGGGTGTAGATGTTGCCCGCCTCGGCGAGGCTGAACAGGTCCGCGCCGTGCTGCGTGTCGCGGAAGACGTACGAGGTGGTCTGGTAGATCGGCGTGGCTCGCGCGCCGGTCGCCGGGTCTGGCTGGGCGCCGGAGTGGATCTGCCTGGTTTCGAAGGACCAGCCGTCCGTGGACATGCGTTCTCCTGGGTAGGGATGGGCGGAAAGCCGTGCGGCTCAAGCGGAAATGCTCGGGGCGCCGACGAGCAGATCCACATCCAGGACGCTAGCCGGACCTCGGCACCCTCGATACCGCGTCCATCTGGTGGAACACCCGACACATCTCTCAGTCAAGATAACTCTTGCGTTCAGAGTCTCTTAGATTCTAAGATGCTTTTCATGACAGAAGTACTGATCACAGGAGCGGGACTTGGCGGGACATCGGCGGCGATGTTTCTGGCGCGGCAAGGGGTTCGGGTGTTGCTGGTGGAACGGCATGCCGGCACCTCGCCGCACCCGAGGGCCTCCGGCCAGTTCCCGCGCACGATGGAGGTGCTGCGCGCCGGCGGGGTGGCCGACGAGGTGCGCAAGGCGGGCGGCGAGGAGCGCTCGTTGCGCATCAAGGTCGCGGAAAGCGTGCAGGGCAAGGTGTTGCACACGATCATCCAGGACCTGGACGAGTTCTACGAGGCCACCGCGAAGGTCACACCCGCCGGCTGGGGGTCGGCGAGTCAGGACCAGGTGGAGCCGATCCTCCTTGACCAGGCCCGGAAACACGGCGCCGAGGTGCGCTTCGCGACCGAGCTGACCTCGTTCGAGCAGGACGAGGACGGCGTCACCGCGCAGCTGCTCGACGTCGCGACCGGGCACGTCGAGACCGTCCGGGCGAAGTACCTGCTGGCGGCCGACGGCGCCCGCAGCCGGATCCGCGAAGCCCTTGGCATCCAACGGTTCGGCAAGGGCACGCTGGCCAACCACATCGGTCTCGTGTTCGAGGCGGACCTCTCCGATCTGGTGCCCAGCAACGAGGTCTGGCTGCACTACCTGCAGAACCCGAAGTTCACCGGCGCGTTCGTCAACACTCCGCACGCCAACCGGCACATCTTCTCGGTGGAGTACCACCCGGAGAACGGCGAGTCGGCGAGCGACTACACCGAGGAGCGGCTGGTCGAGCTGATCCGGATCGGCCTGGACCTGCCGGACCTGAACCCGGAGATCGTCTGGCGGGGCGCGTGGGAGATGGCCGCGCGGATCGCGGAACGCTGGCGGGACAACAGGATCTTCCTCGTCGGCGACGCGGGCAAGGTCACCCCGCCGACCGGCGGCATGGGCGGCAACACCGCGGTGCTGGACGGGTTCGACATCGCCTGGAAGCTCGCCGCGGTGCTCCGGGGCGAGGCGGGCGACGGCCTGCTGGACACCTACGAGCCCGAGCGCAAGCAGTACGCCCAGCTGGTGGTGAACGAGTCGCTGCACAACTACGTCCACCGGATGGCCCCGCACCTGGCCGGCCTGGACATCCCCGAGTCGGTCGGCGCGGAGAACGCGATGCTGGGCAGCCGCCGCCGGTCCACCGCGGTGATCATCGACGATGACGACGACGCCCCGGTGGAGAACGCCTTCGAGCCCACCGGCCGGCCGGGTTTCCACGCGCCGCACTCGTGGCTCTCGCCCGGAAAGTCCACAGTGGACCTAGTCGGCGAATGGGTCCTGCTGACCGGGCAAGACGGCCAGGCGTGGCACGAGCAGGCCCGGATCGACTGCTACCCGGTGGACGGTTCGCTCTACGGCATCGGCGACAAGGGCGCCTCGCTGATCCGCCCGGACGGCGTGGTCGCCTGGCGGACCAGTGAAGAGGCAACACCTGGCAAGCTCGAGTCAGTGCTCAGGACGGTCTTGTCTTGTTAGGTTGAGCGGCATGCGCATAATCGCCGCCATTGTGTTGCTGGGTCTGCTAGTGGCCACACCAGCCAACGCCGCACCCGGTGGCGGCTATGTCGCGCTCGGTGACTCGTACGCATCCGGCCCCGGCATCCCGGACCAGACCGGGCTGCCGGCTGGATGCGCCCGGTCCAACCACAACTACCCGTCGCTGCTGGCGCAGTGGTTACACCTGCGGAACTTCACCGACGTCAGCTGTGGCGGCGCCCGCACGGTCGACATGACCGCGCCGCAACAGGTCGCGGGTGGCCCGAACCCGCCGCAGTTCACCGCGTTGAAGAAGGACACATCACTGGTGACGGTGATGATCGGCGGCAACGACATCGGCTTCGGCGAGATCCTGGCGACCTGCGGGCAGCTCGCCGCGAAGGACCCGACCGGCAAC